>CAYOOS010000207.1:0-5607 GCA_964405585.1 uncultured Acidobacteriaceae bacterium
TTGCGTCGCGAAGCTGCAACTGTCCCGTTTTCCTTCCCATTGGCACGCGTCGCTTTCAGCGTCGAGGCAGTTGATTTTGCCACCTTGGGCATTACAGGAGCCGCAGCCTTCTCCGGTGCATTGGCCACCTCAGCTTCACCGCCAGGGGAATGCGGAGAATCCGCACTCACGCTCGTCTTTGCAGTTGAATTCACATTATTCGTCGCAGGAACTGCGCTCGAGGCCACCGAAGGAGCCGCTGGCAGCGCCGCAGCGTGCGCAACTCCGCTCTGTGGCTTGCTCGAGTTTGCGGCGTGCGCATCCTGCGAAACCCCTTTGTGCGACGAATAGCTTCCCAGCCACGGCAGGCGCACCCAATTCAAACGCCACGCCCCACCAAGGAAAATCAACAGCACCAGCGTGCTGATTGCCGCCAGTGGAAATTTTCCGATTCCAACGCGCACCGGCTTGTAAATATCGTAAAGCGACTGCGGCACTCCTACCTTCCCAACATGGCGCGCACCAGAGAAATCCAAATCCGGCTTCGGCAGCAGGCTGTCCAGTGGATCAATCTCCGTCCCATCTTTGGCGCCGCCCTGGTTCGCAGCCGTTGCGTTCGGCAGCGTCATGCGAATCATCGGAGGAGCAGGCGCGCTCGCAGCAGGCTGTGCGGCCACGCCAGGCCCAGCTTCTGGAACTTTCCCGTCCGCTGGCGTTGAAGGCGTTGGTGTGGAAGGCGTCGCAGCAGCATTTCCTGCTTGCGCTGCCGGCCCGGCGCCAGGCACCGAAATGCGCGATACCTCCGCAGCCGCTGCCTCGGCTCTTTTCGCGGCTTCTTCCCGCGCAGCTGCCACTTTTGCCGCTTCGGCCTTGGCTTGCAGCAACGCCTGGATCTGCTCCCTCAGCGCGTCCACTTCGTGCTTCAAATTCTCAACTTCCTTGCCGGGGACCTCAGACTCCGCCGGCGCAACATCCTCTTCAGCCGTCTCCGAGGACTCCACCATTTCCGTGGCTTCTTTGTGTTGCGGCGCGTCGCCCTTGGCAGGCAAATCCACGCCCCAGAAGTTCGGCACCGGCTCCGTGAACTCCAGTTCCACGTAACACTCCGTCGGCCGGAAACTTCGCTTCCGCACCACTTGGCAAACCACTTCGCTGTTGGTTTTCTTTTCCGTGATGAAAAGCAATTGCCCTGTCACCACCGCTGCTGCCAGCCGGATAACCGCGCCATTTTCAAACACCAGGACCGTCGAAGTGTCCTCGGAAAACAGATCGCGCTGCCCCGATGACTGCCCAGGCCTCGCCCCTGTCACATTCACTGCTACTTCCAGCGCCACGGGGGTCGCCCCGCTGGCCAGCGGTTGCAGTTTCGCGACAGTCTCTTCCGACGTTGGGATCGTGTTGACTTCGGAGTCCACTCGAATTGTTCCTTGTGCCAGGGTTACCGTCGGGCGCTCGTCCACAGCTTCACCGGACGCGGCAACACCCATTCGCCGTTGGCCCACGCTCTTTCATTTTTTCAGGGAGTGCAGTCCATGCGCCATAGTACCCGGCGTACTTCGCTGCGAAAGTTGTTCAATCAGTAGCGGCCCGATTTTTTGGCGGACACTGGCCGCAAGGACAGCACAAATTCGTTCGTCTGCTCCCGGCCGGCCGCGCGTCAGTCCGCGCTCTCCACCGGCCACGCCGAATTCTCTTCTCCCAAATTCACTTCCAGGAATCCCTCCGCGGGCAAAACATCAATTGGCAATCCTCCGTGCCACAGCGCCACGCCAATCGGAAACTTGGTCTTGCCTTTCAAATCCATTTGTTCCCTCAGAACCGCAAGTTCCAGTGTGCGCCCAAACGCCACCGTGGCAATTTGCGTTGGACTAAGCAGGCATACCCGCTGCTTTTCCACCGCGAATTCCTTCATTCGCCCCCGCTCCAGGTTCACCACAATCACCACTTCCTCCCCCGCTCCAATCGTGATCCGGAATTCCGGGTCCTCCAATTCCGCCAGCGTGTCCGGGAAGCAGTCCACGCGCACAACAAATCGTTCTTCCTCGAACCCCCAGCGCAACTCCCTCAAGTAGAAGGTCCGTCCGTGCATCGCCCCGCCGCGCCGTTCCGGGGAAAACACGCCCGCTCCCAGCCATTCAAAATAGCTCGTATCGCGCCCATCCACTTTGACGTTCAGGAACGTTGACGGCGCAAGCTGGTAAGCCCGTTCCGGCTGGCGCTTGATCGGCTTCGCCAATTCTTCCGGGGCTACCTGCCCCAGCGCCAGGTAAACGCCCGTCAGATGCTTGCGAAACAGCGCGTCAAACTCGGCGTCATTCGCCGTGCTGTGCTCCGGCCCGTACCACCAGCACCAGTCGCTGCCCTCGGCCGCTAACAAAGACTCCTGGGCCTCCGCCAGCGCCGTGTCGCTCACGCTTTCGGCGCGCCCCTTGGAATGCCCCTCCAAGGCCCCGGCATAAGCTTCCCGTGCGTCCCAAAGCAAATCCCAAGCCGTCACGTCTTCCTGGTGCCCAATCCACACGTCAAAGTTGGCATTAATCCACGATGCGGGAAAAATCCCAGTGGTCGTAGGAATTTCGCCGGCCGCGGCAATCGTCTCGGTTGCCGTCAGGGCCCGGAAATCCTTGTCATCGCTGATGAGCCGGTAAAACTCCCGTAGAAATTCCCTGCCATTTCCCGGGTAGTACTCCCAGGCATTCTCCCCATCCAGGAACAAGCTCACCGTCAGCGGATTGGGAATCTTTACCGTCTCCCCGATGTGGCGCAGCCTTCCATGCAGATCCGCAGCCGCGGCTTTGCTGTCCATCCGGCTATAGACAAAGCCCACCAGGTCCGACAAATGGTGGTCGCGAAAAAGCCCGGTTACACCTGCTCCGGCCATCTGCAGTCGCCATGGCTGATAAAGTTTTTCCGCATTCGCCGGTATTCCCGATGAATCGCGGAAAAATCCCACATTTAGTGTGCGCCCAAGTACGCCTTCATCCGTCCCGAACCACTGGAACCCTTCCTCCGCCGCAATCGCCAGCGCCTGGTCCGATACCGAACCCTCCGAGGGCCACAGCCCCACCGGCTTCTTCCCAAACACCCGCTCGTGGTACTCCTTGGCTCGCCGCAACTGTTCCCGCGCATCTTCCGGCCGGCGAAATGCCCGCCGCGGTATGGGCGTGCTGGGATTGGCCACCCGCGCGATGTCCGAATCGCACAACAGCGGCAGGATCGGATGGTAGAAAGGTGTCGTGCTGATCTCAATCTGCCCCCTGGCCGCCACCTCCCGGTAAGCTGGCAGCACCAGCGCCATCAACTCCAACTGTTTGGCTTTCAGCGCCTCTTTGTCTTTTTCGGTGAAGTCCTTACCGCGGTCCGCCAGCCGGCTCACCACCGGGTCCTTCTTGAACCACTCCTCTTCCATCCACGCCAGTTGCGACAGCACCTGCAAATCCCGCCAGTCGCGTGCCGTGAACGTAATCAGCGCCTGCGCGCCTCCCGCCGGTCTCGACCATTCAAACAACTCCACGAACCGCGGCCAGCGAGACATCAGCCGCTCGTGATTCACCTGAAACGCGCGTCCCAACATTTCGCTTTTGTCGTCCCGCGTCAGGTTTTCCGTCTTCTTGAACGCCAGCGCGAACCACGGTTCATTAAACGTTCCGCTGGCATACTCCTCCAGTTGCATGCATAGCGACGGCACCATGTTGAACGTCGCATGGAACCCAGGAAACTCCTCAAACAGCTTGACCATCCCGTAGTAATCCTTCAGCGCGTGCAAACGCGTCCACGGCAGCACATACATTCCCGTCTCCGGATCCCGATACTGCGGCTGGTGCATGTGCCATAGCACCGCCAAGTTCACTCGATTCATCCCTGGTTTCTCTCCCTAATCCCGCGCCTGCCTCGCCTCCATGTTACACTCAGCCTTCGCGTCATGCGCATCCTTGACCGCTACATTGTTCGCGAAGTCATACGTCACGCGCTTCTCGGGCTATTGATATTCACCTTTGTTCTATTCGTCCCGAAGCTCGTCCGCCTCATGGAGTTGTTCGTTCGCCACTCCGGTTCCGGCTCTCAGATCGCCTTACTCTTCCTCTGCATCGTTCCCAACATCCTCGTCTTCACCATCCCCATGGCCGTGCTCATCGGCGTGCTCCTGGGACTCGGCCGCATGTCCATGGACAGTGAAATCATCGCCCTCACCGCTCTGGGCATCAGCCGTAAACGCATCCTTTGGCCGGTCGGCGTTCTGGCAGTGCTCGGTGCGGTGCTCACCTTGCTGATGACATTGTGGTTGGCTCCCTTGGCCCTGCGCACTTTCCGCACCATCGAGGCCGATCTCATCACCTCGCAAATCTCGTTTCAGGTGCAGCCGCGCGTCTTCGACGAACGCTTCCCCCAGATGGTCCTCTACGTCAACGATGTCTCCCCCAGCGGCACTCGGTGGAACGGCGTTTTCCTGGCTGAAACAGGCGGGGAGAGTGGTTCGCGCATCACCCTCGCGGAAAGTGCGATTGTAATTGCGGAGCCCAAGCAGGGCAAGTTGGAGTTGCACCTCAACGACGGCTCCACTCACGAATTCTCTCGCCAGGAAGCCGACCACTACGGTGTCACCGCCTTCGGCCGCAGCGATTGGCCCATCGAGGTCAGCGGCATCGCTCCAGCAAAAGAGCAGGAGCCTGGCAACCCCGAGCGGTCTGTACGCGAGCTTTGGCACGACCATGGCAAGGGCTGGCGTGATGCCCGCGTGGAATTGCACCAACGCTTCGCCTTTCCCGTCGCTTGCTTTGTGTTTGCCCTGATCGCAGTCCCTCTCGGCGCGCAACCGCGTCGCGGTGGGCGCGCGGCAGGCACCCTGCTCGCTGTTATGGTCATCGCTTTTTATTACCTGCTCTTCATTGTGGGCGCGGGCCTGGCCCGGCAGGGCGCCGTTCCTCCCTCCGCGGGCATGTGGGTCGCCAACGTCGTCCTCGCGCTCGTCGGCCTGGCCCTGCTGCCGCGCATGGAGCGCTACCACAGCAGCGAATCCTCGCGCCTGATTCCCGGCGCGCGCTTCAAAAAGTTTTTGCGTCTGCTGCGCCGTCGAAAGACCAAGGTGAAGGCCGCGGTCGCTCGCGCGGAAAATGGCGCCGCCCGGGCCGATTCCGCCCTGCCCTCTTCTTCCAGCATTCCACGTATCGTTGATATCTACGTGCTCCGCCGGTTTTTCTACTACTTCGCCCTCATCATGGGCGCTTTCATCCTGCTCTTCGAGACCTTCACCTTCTTCGAGCTTCTCGACGATATCGCCCGCCACCACGTTCCTTTTGTGATTGTTGTCGATTACTTCCGCTATTTGATCCCTTATCTGCTCTACCAGCTCTCGCCTCTCGGCGCGCTGGTGGCCGTTTTGGTCACTCTGGGTGTCCTCAGCAAGAACAACGAAATTGTGGCCTTCAAAGCCAGTGGCATCAGCATCTACCGCATCGCCTTGCCTCTCCTCCTCTCCGGCGTGTTGTTGGCCGGCGCTCTGCTCGTCCTCGACGACACCTATCTTCCCTACGCCAACCAGCGCCAGGACGCCCTGCGCAACCAGATCAAAGGCAAGCCCGCGCAAACCTACACCCGCCCGCAGCGCTGGATCTTTGGCGAAAACAGCAA
>CAYOOS010000207.1:5707-7504 GCA_964405585.1 uncultured Acidobacteriaceae bacterium
AGCCCGCGCAAACCTACACCCGCCCGCAGCGCTGGATCTTTGGCGAAAACAGCAAGGTGTATAACTACGATCTCTTCGACCCTTCGCAAAAGCTCTTTGGCGGCCTCAGCGTCATCGAACTGGATCCCAACACCTTTCAGATGAAGCGGCGCGTCTTCGCAACACGCGCTCGCTGGCTGGACACGGAGAAAACCTGGGTGCTGGAATCCGGCTGGGTGCGCGATTTCGCCGGTGGCGCCGTCGTCAAGTACGAACCCTTCAAAGTCACTACGCTCGCCGAACTCGTTGAGCCACCCTCCTACTTCAATCGCGAAGTCATCCAGGCCTTTCAGATGAGCTGGCGCGATCTACGTCACTATATAGATAGCCTGCACCGCGCCGGGTTCGACGTCTCCAACCTCACCGTGCAATGGCACAAAAAGCTCGCCTATCCCCTGATCGCTCCCATCAGCATGATGCTGGCGATTCCCTTCGCCCTGTTAGTTGGCAGCCGCGGCGCCATCGGTGGCATCGCCCTCGGTATCGGGATTGGCATCGCCTATTGGGCCGTCTCCGCGCTCATGGAAGCCATGGGCGGCATCGGCCAGCTCCCGCCGCTGCTTTCCGCCTGGTCGCCCGACCTGATCTTCTTTTTCTTCGCCTTATATTTCTTCTTCAAAATGCCCACGTGATGGAGTTTTCCGTAAAGCCCGGATTCAAAGCGAAAAGAGAATCGCCTCACCCGGTGCCCAGTATCTTGTGCTGGCATTTCGCTTTCGTGCCAGTGGCTCTGGCCCAATCCCGCCGCAACCTGCTAAAGTAATTCTCTGCTCCAAGGAGACCTCCCATGACCACCGAAGCGAACAATCGCATGCAGCGCCCACTCGACATTGTCGACAACCAAATCTCCGAACTGCTTCGTGAAGAAGCCGTCCGCCAGGCCACCGGTCTCGAACTCATCCCCTCCGAAAACCTAGTTTCCGAAGCCGTCCTCGACGCCATGGGCTCCATCTTCACCAACAAATACGCCGAAGGCTATCCCGGCCGGCGCTACTACGGCGGATGCGAATTCGCCGATAAGGTCGAACAACTCGCCATCGATCGCGCCAAGGAACTCTTCCATGCCGATCACGCCAACGTCCAGGCACACTCCGGCACTTCCGCCAACGTCGCCGTCTACATGGCTACCTTGCGTCCCGGCGATACCGTCCTGGGCATGGCCTTGGCGCACGGCGGGCACCTGACGCATGGCCACCCGCTGAATTTTTCTGGCCGTATGTACAAATTCGTCGAGTATCACGTCCGCCGCGACACGGAACAAATCGATTACGACGAAATCGAAAAGCTGGCGCACGAACACAAGCCCAAAATGATCGTGGCGGGGGCCAGCGCGTACTCCCGCATCATTGATTTCGAGCGCATGGCGAAAGTCGCCAAAGCCGTTGACGCGCTCTTCTTTGTGGATATGGCGCACATCGCGGGGTTGGTTGCCGCGGGCGTGCATCCCAGCCCGGTGCCCTACGCCGACATCGTCTCCACCACCACGCACAAAACGCTGCGCGGCCCGCGCGGCGGGCTAGTGTTGTGTAAGTCCGGCTTCGCCAAGGAACTCGATAAGCTCACCTTCCCCGGCACCCAAGGCGGCCCGCTCGTTCACACGATTGCCGCCAAGGCCGTCTGCTTAAAAGAAGCCATGGAGCCCGGCTTCCAGCAATATCAGCGACAAGTCGCCGCCAACGCCAAAGCCATGGCCAACTCCGTCGCCAAGCAAGGCTTCCGTATCGTCACAGGCGGCACCGACAATCACCTCTTCCTCAT
>CAYOOS010000208.1:0-4154 GCA_964405585.1 uncultured Acidobacteriaceae bacterium
GTCGGCTACGTTGGCCGCGACGTCGAATCCATGGTGCGCGACCTCGTGGAAACTTCCATTGATATGGTCCGCGAAGAAAAGCTGGACGAAGTGGCGGATCGCGCGGAGCAAGCCGCCGAAGAGCGTGTCCTCGATCTCCTTCTGCCTCCACCGCCTCCCGCTCCGCCCGGAACCACCGAGGGTGAATTGGCGGCGCAGCGCGAGCAGACGCAACGCACCCGTGAAAAACTCCGCGCGCAACTCCGCGAAGGCAAACTGGACCAGCGAATGGTCGACCTGGAAGTACGCGAACGCGCCATGCCTTCCTTCGAGATCATCTCCAACCAGGGCATCGAGGAGATGGACGTCAACCTGAAAGACATGCTCAGCGGCTTTTTTGGCCAGCAAAAAAAGAAGCGCAAGATGTCCGTGGCGGACGCCTTCGAATACCTCATCCAGGAAGAAGAAAACAAACTCCTGGACATGGACCAACTCACCCGGGTCGCCGTCGAGCGCGCCGAGCAGATGGGCATCATTTTCATCGACGAAATCGACAAGGTTGCAGGCCGCGAAGCCGGTCACGGCCCGGACGTCTCGCGCGAAGGCGTGCAGCGCGACATTCTCCCCATCATTGAAGGCACTACCGTCAACACACGTTACGGCATGATCCGTACAGACCACATCCTTTTCATCGCCGCGGGCGCGTTTCACGTCACCAAGCCTTCCGACTTGATTCCCGAGCTTCAGGGCCGCCTCCCCATCCGCGTCGAGATGCAATCCCTGAAGGAAGAAGATTTCGTGCGCATCCTCACCGAGCCCAAGAACGCGCTGATCAAGCAGTACATCGCCCTGCTGGATACCGAAGGCGTCAAGCTCCAGTTCACTGAAGATGCCATACAATCCATCGCCAAATTTGCCACCAGCGTGAATGAGCAAACGGAAAACATCGGCGCGCGCCGTTTGCACACGATTCTGGAAAAAGTTCTCGATGAGCTTTCGTTCGAAGCGCCGGACTTGAAAAAGAAATCGGTGAAGGTGGATGCCGCTTACGTTCACAAGCAACTCGCGGACATCGTAAAGAACCAGGATTTGAGCCGTTACATCCTCTAGCATCAGACGATTGCAAATGCCCAGCCCAACAGCGGCCAGACCCGCCACACTCAGCCATGCTTCGCCTTATTTTTCACTGTTTGCTCTTCTTTTGGTGGTTCTCTGCGTGGCCGCCGGCTGTGGCGCTCCCGGCGAACCTCTGCCTCCATCCCCGCCCATTCCCGTGGCCATTACTGACCTGACCGCTCAGCAGGCTGGCGATGCCGTGCTCCTGACTCTCACGATGCCCAAGAAAAGCGTGCGTGGGGAGCGCCTGAAAGAGGTGCCGGCGCTGGAAGTCTTGCGAGGCACTCTGAAAGCTGATGGCACGCCCGACACAAAATCTTTTCGAGTTGTGGACACCGTTCCCGGCTCATTGCTCTCCAACTACTCGCAACAGGGCAAGGTAGAATTTCCCGACCCCATTCCTCCGGACGAGATCAGCAAACACGCGGGCGAATCCGTTGTCTACCGCGTGCGTACGCGAGTGTCCGACAAAAAATCATCCGCGGATTCGAACGATGTTTCCGTCCGCCTGCATTTCGTCCCCGCGCGGATCGTTTCTCTCGATGCGGGCGTGACCGAAGCGGGAATCCAGTTGAAGTGGGTCGCGCCAGAAAAGACTTCCGCAGGCGAGCCCCTCGGCCCGATTCAGGAGTTTCACATTTATCGGGGAGAGTTGGGCCCTGCAAGCGCGGCTCCCGCAGCCAAGGATTTATCGCAAACAGTTTGGAAGTCGCGCCCGCTGCAAATCGCCACAACCACGGCACCCGAATTCCTGGATACAGGATTCGACTACGGCAAGACCTACGCCTATCTGGTGCGAACGATTCTCCTTGCCGATGGCGTCGCGCATGAATCCGGGGATTCGCAGGCCGCCATCCTCACTCCAAAAGACACTTTTCCGCCCGCACCACCCCAAGGTATCGTCGCCGCTGTACTCCCGGGCACCCCTCCGGGCTCGCTTATCGTGGATCTGTCCTGGTCCATCAACCTCGAGACGGATCTGGCTGGCTATCGCCTCTACCGAAGTGAACAAGAAAGCACGCCGGGCCAACTTCTCACTCCTGAACTCTTGCCCACTCCCGCGTATCGTGATAACACTGTCTCATCCGGGAAGCGCTACTGGTACATGGTAACCGCTGTGGACCGCGCTGGTAACGAAAGTGCCTCCAGCGCCGCGATCGCTGTGGACGCCACACAACCTTCTCCGTAGTCCCGGGTTCGAACTAAGAGAGAGTGTTTGGTAGGGGAGTCCAGCACCCATGCCAGAGTCCGTCCATCTTCCCGGCTATCGTTGGCTCATGTTTCTGCGGAATGTCCCTGTGCGCGTGGGCATTTACACAGGGATCTGCCTCTCTCTCGTCTTTTTGCTATGGGTAGTGCTGGCCAATCGTGTGCCTCTTCTGGAACCGCTGGCCATGTGGCGAAATATTGCCGCAGTCGCAATCTTGGTCTTCTTCGCAACTCTGCCGATGCTGCGTTTCTACCGGAGCCCCGGAGAACTGATGGTGTCGGGCCTGGTTGCCTGGATGCTGTTGAGCATCACGTACCGCGTCCTGTGCATGGTTTTTGTTTTGCTCGATGAGAAGTACAGCGCCTTCCATGTTTTCGTGCTTGGGGCCGTCGTTTACCTCCTTGGTGCGACGATATCCTGGATTGGCACGATTATTTGGAGAGTGCGCGCTGCGGATATCTCCCATCCTCACCACTGAACAGGCCTCCCGCGAATGAAATTCTGCCGCTTCTTACCCGTAAACATCCCCCAAGAAAATCCGACGCCTTCCTATGGCCTGCTTAAAGGAGACTCCCTCCTCGAACTCGATGGGCCGCCGTGGCGTAAGTGGACAGCAGGGAACCGCGCGTGGTCCCTCAAGGAATGCCGCTTTCTCGCTCCCGTGATTCCCTCCAAAATTGTCTGCGTCGGACGCAATTACGCCGCGCACGCCGCGGAACTTGGCAATGATGTTCCCAAGGAGCCGCTCATTTTCTTGAAGCCTCCTTCCTCCATCGTTGGCCCCGAGGGGCCCATCGTCTTGACGCGCTATTCCAGCCGTGTCGAGCACGAAGGCGAATTGGGCATCGTTATTGGTAAGGAGTGCGCGCATCTCGGTGATGAAGACGACCCGCTCTCTTATGTGCTGGGCTACACCTGTGTGAACGACGTCACCGCGCGAGACCTCCAGAAAAGCGATGTGCAGTTCACCCGCGCCAAGGGATTTGACACCTTTTGCCCCGTCGGGCCGCACATCGAAACGCAACTCGATCCGCGCAACCTCCTCGTTGAAACCTACGTCAATGGCGAACGCCGCCAGTCAGGCAGCACCTCCCTCATGGTCTATCCCGTGCCATTCCTGGTGCGTTGGATTTCCCGCATGATGACGCTCTTCCCCGGCGACTTAATTGCCAGTGGCACACCTGCGGGAGTGGGCCCGCTCGTCGCGGGAGACTCCGTGGAAGTCTCCGTGGCCGGTGTTGGCGTGTTGCGCAATCCGGTGCATCCCCCCTCTCCTGACTTCGCACATTCACGCGCGTTTCTGTAAGATAAGAGGTCGTGGAGAATCAACGAGCCTTGCGCGCTCTGTAACGAGTTTCCGCAAGGTCTGCCTTCTCGCCCGGCATCGGTCCCATATTTCTTACATCTAAGGGGTAGCACGTTGAGAGAGTTGCTTGCCGATTGGAAATTGCTGCTCGCCGTTGTTGGCGGAGGCCTCGCGGCCGTTCTGCTGATTGTTTACGCGTTCGTGCGCCCGGCCGTGAACCCGGAAGAAGAAGAGCGCAAGCGGCGGCTGCACTTGAACCTCATCGGCAGGATCGCCGAAGGCCAGGTCGTCGAACTCGCGGAGCATCCTGCTCCAGTTGTCGAAGCGCGCCGGGGACTCCTTGGCTCGCGCCCGCGCCCGCTGCAGGACAACGGACCACGCCACCTGGTTTCCTATAGCTACTCCATCTCTGGTGTCACCTACCAGACTGCACAGGACATCACCGGGCTTGAAAGCCAGGTACGCTTCGAACGCCTCGTTGCTGGCCAGCCCGCCAGCGTGAAGTATGATCCGTCCAACCCCAGCGACTCCATCCTCGTGGCC
>CAYOOS010000208.1:4164-7470 GCA_964405585.1 uncultured Acidobacteriaceae bacterium
ACCCTTGCCTTCTCATTACTTCTCGCTTGTCCCTTCCCGGTAAATTCTGTATTCATCGCATAGCAGGAGTTTGCCACTCTTCTGCACGTTCAGATTTCCCGGCGAATGCGTTATGCTTTGGCTGCCGATTTGAGCGATTTGCGGGCCTTTTATGAAACAAGTTCTCGCCTCCATTCTGACCACTTTGATGATCGTGGCCTTGACGTTCGCCGCAATGGTCATCCTCGAGCGCGCCACGCTCTACGTGATCTCCATCGATTCACCCTTGCAGCGCGCCGCCGCTATCGCTGTGGAAATTCTTCTCGGCATCGTTCTCCTCCTCGGTACCGTGTGGCTTGCCACTCATCTGGCCGTGCTGATCTTCGCTCCAAAACACAACCCGCCTGAGGGAGGAAAGCTTGGCTGAGAAAAATCATGTGACCTGGGACTCCCGCGTGAACGCCGAACGCCTCTCCCAGCTTCGCAACATGTCCGATGAGGCGGAAGCGGGCGGAGGCGCGGAACGCCGCGAACGCGAACACAAATCCGGGAAGCTCTCGGCGCGCGAACGCATTGACCTTTTGTTGGACGAAGGCACTTTCGAGGAACTCGATAAGTTTGTCCGCCACCGCTGCGTTGACTTTGGCTCCGCGGAAACTCGTCCCATGGGCGATGGATTCGTCACCGGCTTTGGTCGCATTGATGGCCGCCTGGTCTATGTCTTCGCCCAGGATTTCACCGTCTTTGGCGGATCGCTCTCCGAAACCAATGCCCAAAAAATCTGCAAGATCATGGACCTCGCCCTGCGTAACGGCGCTCCCCTCATCGGTTTGAACGATTCCGGCGGCGCGCGCATTCAGGAGGGCGTAGCTTCCCTCGCCGGCTATGCGGATATTTTCCTGCGCAATACTCTTGCCAGCGGCGTGATTCCCCAACTCAGCGCCATCATGGGTCCCTGCGCCGGCGGCGCCGTGTACTCCCCGGCGATCACCGATTTCATCTTCATGACCCGCGACACCTCCTACATGTTCGTCACCGGCCCCGACGTGATCAAGAACGTCACGCATGAAGAGGTCACCAAGCAGGAACTCGGCGGCGCCATGACCCACAACGCCATTAGCGGCGTCGCTCATTTCGTTTCCCGTGACGATGCCGATTGCTGCGCCATGCTGCGAGAACTCTTGGGCTTTCTCCCCTCCAACAATCTCGAAGATCCTCCGCGCCGCAACACCCCCGACCCCTCGGATCGTCGCGAAGACTCGCTGAGTTCGATTGTTCCCGAAGATCCCCAGAAGCCTTATGACATCAAGGATGTACTCCACGCGGTTGTGGATGACCGCTACTTCTTTGAAGTCCACGAGTATTTCGCAAAAAATATTGTCGTGGGATTTGCCCGCCTCGATGGCCGCCCCATCGGCGTCGTCGCCAATCAACCTGCATTTCTGGCCGGCACTCTGGACATCAATGCCTCGGTAAAGGGCGCGCGCTTCGTGCGCTTTTGCGACGCCTTCAACATTCCTCTGATTACTTTTGAGGATGTTCCCGGCTTTCTACCCGGCACTCAGCAGGAGTATGGCGGCATCATCAAACACGGCGCGAAACTTCTGTTCGCTTTCGCCGAAGCCACTGTGCCCAAGATTACCGTGATCACCCGCAAGGCCTATGGTGGGGCTTACTGCGTCATGGCCTCCAAGCATATTCGCACCGATGCGAACTTTGCCTGGCCCAGCGCCGAAATCGCCGTGATGGGTCCCGAAGGCGCGGTGGACATCGTCTACAAAAGGGAATTGAGCAACGCCCCCGCCGCGGAGCGCGACAAGCTTCGCCAGGAAAAAATTGCCGAATTTCGCGACCGCTTCGCTAATCCCTTCGTTGCCGCCGAGCGTGGCTACCTTGACGCCGTAATCGAGCCCGCAGACACGCGCGCCCGTATCATCACCGCCTTGCGCGCCCTCGAAAATAAACGCGACACCAATCCCAAAAAGAAACACTCCAACATTCCCCTATGAAAGGAAACTCACGTCTGTGATTCAGAAGCGTGGTCGCCGGTATGTCGCAAACGTGGAGGAAATCCCCGGTGTGAATATCAAGGATGCACTAAGCCTCATCAAGGCAGAAAAACGTCTAATGGCGCGCCATCTTCGCTAGGAAAGTTGCCAATACAGTCGTGCTATTGTTTGGCTCCAGATTTTGCAGAAGAGAAGTCTATTTCAGCAAAAACTCCTCCAAAAACTCCACGTCAGCATAAAACTCATAGTCCTGGTTGCTCTTCTTCTGGAATCCATGCCCTTCATCTTTCGCCATTACGTACCACACCGGGGTGCCCTGCTTCTTTAAGGCCGAAACAATCTGTTCGCTCTCGCTGACCGGTACACGCGGATCATTCTTCCCTGCCACCACCATCATCGGCTTCTTGATTTTCTCGATGTTGTTCATCGGCGCAATGCGCTCCAGAAATTCGCGCATTTTCGGGTTGCGCTCGTCTCCATACTCGACACGGCGCAAATCGCGCCGGTAGCCTTCCGTGTGCTCCAGAAACGTTACCAGGTTGGACATTCCCACCACATCAATCGAGCATCGAATGCGGTCGCTGTAAAAAGTCGAAACCGCCAGCGTCATGTGTCCGCCGTAACTCCCGCCCGTAACCGCAATCCGGCTGGAGTCCAGGTCCGCTCGCGTGGCGATCCAGTCGAAAAGCGTATTGATGTCCTTGTAGGTGTCTTCGCGCTGGAAACCATTGTCGAGCTTCACGAACGTCTTGCCATATCCGGTCGAACCACGAACATTGGGCAAGATAACCGCAATTCCCAATTCGTCCACGAAATAATTCCGGCGGCCATTAAATCCAGGGCGGGATTGCCCTTCTGGCCCGCCGTGGATAGACACCAGTACCGGCCGTTTGCCGGTAAATTTCGCGAGCGGCCGGTAGAGAAATCCGGAAATCATCTTGCCGTCAAAGCTCTTCCAGCGCACCAGCTCCGGTTCGCGAAATCCATCCGTCTTTACGGCGGTCTCGCTATTCGTCCAACGGTCCACTTTCCCAGTGGTGACATCCAGCGAATAGCAATCGCCCGGCGAACTCGCCGAACTAATGCCGAAAGCCAGTTCTCGATTATTCTTGCGCCACAAGAGCCCACTGACTAGACCACCTGGGAGTTTTGGCAACGGCAGTTCCTTCCCAGTCGCTGTGTCCAGCAGGTGCAGCGCACTCAGCCCATCTTCATTGGTTAGAAAGGCAATTTTTCGGCCATCCCAGGAAAGCGCGAATTCGCTCACGTCCCAGGGAATCCCGCCGGTCAGCACCTTAGTTTGCTTTGTGGAAAGATC
>CAYOOS010000209.1:0-7463 GCA_964405585.1 uncultured Acidobacteriaceae bacterium
AAGGAAGTAGTGCAGTCCCTGGCATGGAAGTCCACGCTTTGCATTTGGGGCGGTCCAATTCTGGCCATTGCCTTTCTCTATCTCTTCTTGCTCGGATGGGGATTGGTTTCTCTCTAACGCAAAAGGAGCGGTATGGGTCCGATTCCTTCTCTTATCGCCATCTTCGTTGTTGTGGGCGTACTGATTTACGTCGCCACCATCTACAACGGGCTTGTCGCCCTACGCAACGATATAGACAAAGCCTGGGCCAACATCGATGTGCTCCTCAAACAGCGCCACGACGAAGTCCCGCGCTTGGTCGACGTCTGCAAAGGCTACATGCAATATGAGCGCGAAACTCTGCAAACTCTTACCGAAGCCAGAGCGAAATACGGATTGGCCACCACGGTGGCCCAAAAAACCCTCGCCAGTGGCGGACTAAGCGCCTCTGTTCAGAAATTATTTGCTGTTGCTGAAAATTATCCCGATTTGAAGGCCAACATCTCTTTCCTCGAACTCCAGAAGCGCATCACCGAACTCGAAAGCCAGATCGCCGACCGCCGCGAGTTCTACAACGATTCCATCAATGTATTCAACACCCGCATTCAAGAGATGCCAGACTCTCTGTTGGCTGGCGCCATGGGCCTGCAACCACGCGCCATGTTCCAAGTAACCGCGTCCGAAAAATCCGCCGTCAACGTCGCCCTGGCTCCAACTAAAGTGTAAGGGCAAGCCGCGTACTCACACCAAAAGGCGAACGCTCCTCGCTCAACAAACCTTTTGTTTCATTTTTCTTGAAGTTTGGATTTATTGCTCGCTCGCCGGTGGTACCGGCGTCGCTGGTGGAGGCTGTATTACCACTGCTGGTGGCTTTGGCGGCATCGGCGGCGCCATCCCCATCGCCGTTCGCCGCAACGCAATATTTCCATAACTCGTCTTCAACGTGATCTTCGGCCGGCGCCCGGATCCATACGTTGCCGCGACACTCGCATCACCCGCCGGGCTCTTCGTCACTCCCAGCCCCGGAAACTCCGAACTGATATCGCAATTCCGGCATTCCGCCTGCACTTCAAAACTCGAACTCCCCGGCAGCGACAGCGCAATCTCCCCCGACGAATTCATAATATTCACATCATCCTTCGGCGCCGAAGAAAATCGCACATTAATCGCCGCATTCCGGTTCTCGATGTTCACTTTCCCGCCTGGATTCTCGATGCTGATCTCATTGTCGCGCGTGCGCACGCTCAAATTTCCCGGCGCGTCCACCACATCCAGGTTTCCCGACGCCGCCTCCAGGTGCCCCGCGAGCGCGCTCAACGTCAAATCCGTCTTTGTCGAAATCAGCCGCACTCCCAAGGTCACTTTGTCCGCCCGCACCGGCCCATAAAAATCGCCGTCCACCGTCAGGCTTCCCGCCGCATTCACCACATCAATTTCGCCACCCTTGCCGGAAATCTTCACATTTCCTTTGGAGTCATTCACCTTCACGTCGCCCTTGTGCATCTCGATCGAAACTTCTCCCCCGCTGTTGCGGATTTCTACATCCCCGTTTTGATCCGTCACGCCAACATCCGCGCCCATGTCCGATACGGTGACGTCGCCCTTCTCCGTCTTTACCGTCAGTCCCGATTTCTTTGGTACGGACACTTCCAGGTCCACGCTGATCCGCCCATCCGACGTGTCGTACCCGCTGGGCCGCACCTCATACGTATCGCCGTTCTTCACGATCTCCGCGGATACCGGCTTGCCCATCCGGTCCGCTTCAGGTTCGCTCCACGCGCGCACGCCCGTCTTACCCGATACCCGGATGACTGCATCGTCCGATGACCGCACGCTGATATCGCCGCGCCCGTTGTGCACAAACACGCGCGCGTTCGCGGGGATCGTCTTTGGCGCAACCTCGATGTCGTAGCTGAAGTTATCCCCGACATCGCCCATAATCCCTTCGCCAATTTTCTGCTTTCCGTACTCCACGCTCGCCACGATCCCCAGCAGCACCAGCATTCCCACCACCAGCAACACCTCACCCGCGGTGATTCCCACGCCGCCCACCGTGCCGCCCATTCGCGGCCCAACAGTGCGCTCGTACAGCTTCACTACTCCCCAGAAAATAATGATCAGCGGCCACCAGTGTCCAAAGAAATGCCCCAGTTCCAGGTGTCCGAAGGTGTGCAGCAGCAGAATCACTCCCGCGGAAATCAGTACCAGCCCCGAAAATAAGCCGCTGCTACGCGTCTGGGTGCGTGCCATAAATGACTATTGCCCCTCCGAAGGAGACACCGGTGGCGGCGTGCCTGCCGGCGGCGATGGCGGTACTCCCGGCATCGCTGGATTCGCTTGCGTTTCAATGTGGCCATCTTTCGGCGCGAACGCCGACACCAATTTCAACAACCCGATCACCACCAGGATCACCGGCCACGTATTTTCAAAGTCAAAATGGCCTCCGTGCAATTGGTGCAGCAGGAAGAGCACACCCAGCGTAATCACCACCACTGGGCCTGTCAGGCTGCGGATGGTGCAGCTTTGGCATTTGCACCGCACTTCATTTCCCATCGTTCCGCTCCTCTCCCATCCTTCCGCTTACTTCTGGCCGCCCATGCGATTCCTCAGCATCAGAAAGCCCACGATAATCAACACCGCTGGCCAGAAGAACTCGCCAATGCGAAAACGCTCAAAAATTCCAAAATTGTTCAGCAGTATCAGAATTCCCACGCCGATCAGGATGATCGGACCCAGTGGTTGCTTGGCACTCCACAATTCGATCGGATCCTTCAGGGGTTCTCCAGTTTGCCGGGACTTGGCTGACCGCAGCGCGTCGATGGCCATATAAAATATGAACGCCACCAACCCGAACACCCAGAAGCCCACCAGCCCTTCACCAAACGCGCCCGTGATCCCCAGAATGATTCCGCCGAAGATCACGATGTGAATAATCGCCTTGTTGTATTCGCCGTTGTAAATTGCGCCCAGTCCGGGAATAAAACCGAGTATGAACGCAAGCACGGGACTCGCTGCTCCAGGTTTCCCGGTAACGGGACCCGGTCCAGGTGCTCCCGGAACATCAACCGTTCCCGGCGTTGCGCTCGGATTCGCAGCTTGTGGGCTCGGTACGCCCATCACATGCGCCAGGCACTCCTCGCAATACAGCACATCATGTACCGGACGCACGCACGCCGCGCACATCGGCTTGCCGCAGTTCCGGCAATAGCCCGAAACATCCACGTCTGGATGCACGGCACATTTCATCGAAAGCTCCTCTCGAGCAGCAAGGGACATTCTGCCGCCACCATTTCCATCTGGCGGGCCAGTTCATTCGCGCGATTCTGCTGCCGTGGTTGCGCCGGCTTCTGATCGTCCGTCTGCCCCGGCTCTTTCTCCGGGTTCGACTTCGGCAGCGACTCTTGCGGCGTCACTTGCAGGTTGTTCTGCTCTTCCCGCAACCGCGACTGTATCTCGTACACCACGCGCAGATCGCTCACATACTTCACGACCTTTGCGCGCCCCATATGAAATCCCCGGTCCACACCTTGATACACCGTTGCGGGATGCAGGTCCGCCAGCTTCGGCTTGCGGAACGAAAATCCCGACGCGTACACCAGCACAAAGCACGTCGCAAACACACTCGCCACGCCATACGCAAATTTCGGTGAACCCATTCCCCGCAGAAAATTCCGCAAGGTTTGCCAAAACGAAACCGTTTCTCGCGGCCCCAGGGTCTTGTCCAGAATCATATGCACCAGCTGCGGTGGCACTTCCACTTCTTCCATCGCATGCAATCCGCCGACAAGTTCACGCACGCTCGCCAACAGTGGCGCGCACTCCGCGCAGCTCGCCGCGTGCGCCTCAAACTCCGCGCGCTCCGGGCCTTCCAGCAGGCCCTCAATGTAATCGCTCAGACGTGCTTCAATCTGTTCACATGTCCAGGTCATCGCTTGACCCCCTGCGGCAGAGTCGTCCCCGCCGTTACTCCCGCTGCCAATTTCACTGTTACGCCCTTCCTCATGCCGGCCCTACTCCCATCTGCTGCAAAATCCTTGCCAGTTCAATCCTTCCGCGGTTGATCCGCGACTTCACCGTTCCTTCCGGCACCGCCAGCACATTCTGAATCTCCGCATACTCCAGTTGCTGCAGGTCGCGCAAGATCACTGCTTCCCGCAATTCCGGCGAAAGCCGCGTCAGCGCATTCTGCACCTGCCCGCTCAACTCTCCTAATAACGCCAACTCGTCCGGCCTCCGCGCCGACGTCGCTTTGTTCTCCACCACCGGCATCTTATCGTCCAGCGAATCCGTGATCCGGTCCCGCTTCGTTCTTCGGTAATGATCAATCAGCAGGTTGCGCGTCACGCTGGTCATCCACGTCGCAAATCCTCCGTGCGCCGAGCGGTAACTCACCAATGTCTTATACACGCGGAGGAACACATCCTGCGTCAAATCTTCCGCTTCCGTGCGGTTCCCTACAAATCGATAGCAGATGTTGTAGATTCGCCGCGTGTGCCGACGCACAAGTTCCTCCCAGGCCGAGCCATCGCCCTGGAGGCATTGCTGGACCAGTTGGGCATCCTGCTCCAAGCTTCCCTTTGCCCCATTTTCCCGATTCCTGCACTCACGACTACTGCAGGGTACTTCACTCGGCCTGCCATAGTATGGAACGTAAATTGCCCTGCAAATGTTCCCTGTTAACAGCGGGTAAAGTCTACCGGATGAGGGCATCTTACCCACTCCGGCCCCACCTGACAAGACTTGGCAATTCAATTGGTTATGCGCCCTTGACGCCACCCTCCCCCCACCAGTACTCTTCACCCTCATGGGTGCTAAGTCGAGGAAATGGTTGTCTCTGGGTCTGGTTGCCTTCCTGCTCCTGTTCCTCCTCTACCATTTTCGCCATTCGCTGCCGATCAGCCAGTTCAGCGGCAAGGAATTCTGGCAGGCCATCAAACGTGCCGACCCGGTTTACCTTTTAACCGCCGTTTTCCTCGTCTACGTCTGCTACTTTCTCAGGGCACTCCGCTGGCGCAATTTCCAGAAGTACGTCGGCAATTCCAACCTCCTTCACATCTTTGGCATGACCTTGGCAGGCTTTTCGGCTGTCTTCCTCTTTGGCCGCGTCGGCGAACCAGTTCGTCCGCTTCTCATCTCACGCAAAGACAAGATCCCTTTGGCGGACACCTTTGGTATCTACGCCCTCGAACGCTTGATCGATATGGGTTTCTCTGTAGCCGTCCTGGGATGTTGGTTCCTCCTTGTCACAGTTCAGAAGTTCCTGCACCCTGATCAACTCTCACCTGCTTTGGAGAGCGCGCGAAAGACCGCCGGAACCATACTCACTCTGGGTCTCATCGGTTTCATCGTCCTCGTTGTTTATATCTGGACCCACGGGGCGTCCATGATTGAAGGGAGAATGCAAATCTGGTTGGCCGATCACGGCTGGCGTGCGAGCGTTGCCCGCATCATCCTCGGCGTTGCTCGTGGACTAAAGACTATCCGCACTTGGGGTGACTTCATTTATGCTCTCGCTGTCTCCGCGCTGCATTGGCTCTTGGTCATTCTTGTTTATTACGTCATCGCTCTGGGCTTTGGAGGAAAGCTGGCAACCCTGCGATTCCAGGATTCCATGTTCATTTTGGCCCTGACTCTGGTCGGTTCGCTTGTCCAGTTGCCGGGAATCGGTGGCGGGCCTCAGGCGGTAATGATCGGTGCATGGACCAAAATATTCGGTGTCTCCGGAGAGGCGGCGTTTGCCGCGGCGATGGTCACATACCTGGTCACGTTTGCCATGTGCAGCCTTGCCGGTGTTCCCATCCTCTTCCGTGAAGGCTGGTCGCTCGGCGAGTTGCGCCGTATGAGTCAGCACGAAGACGAACAGATTGACGCCGAAATCGCCGAGCCGCCCGCAACGCCTTTGTAGATGCCGGACTTTAGTCCGGCTATCGAGCTGGCCAATCTTCCGGCCGTCACGTTTCCGGTTCCTGATATCTGATATCCTTGTCCATGCATCAGGAGATTCTTCCGAGTGAAATGTCCTTTCTGCGCCAACATTGATGACAAGGTGATCGATTCCCGCGAAGGCCGCACCGGCGACACCATCCGCCGCCGTCGCGAATGCCTGAAATGTTCTCGGCGCTTCACCACCTACGAACGCATCGACGAAATTCCCTACATGGTCATTAAGAAGGATGGCCGCCGCGAACGTTTCGAGCGCCAGAAAATTTTGCAGGGATTATTGAAAGCTTGCGAAAAGCGTCCCGTTCCCACTCCCAAACTCGAGGCCATCGTCGATGAAATCGAGGGTGTAGTCCACGAAGCCACCGAAAGGGAACTGACCACCACCGAAATCGGCGAAATGATCATGCATCGCCTCAAGAAACTCGATAAGGTTGCCTACGTCCGTTTCGCCAGCGTTTACATGGACTTCAAAGACGTCCAGGAATTCATGTCTGAGCTCAAGAATCTCCTCAAAGACCGCGCTCTCCCCAAAAAGTAATTTGCACCACGCGACTCCTTCAATTGTAGGGGTCCAGCCCGCCGGAGGGGGACCCCATGTCCGCAAGCTCCATCCATCCCTTCCAAATGAAAGGAAATTCACGCTCCAGTATTTTCAGAAATTAGTTCAGAGAAAGTGATAGGAGGTCGCTCGATGCGTACCGGCGTACACGCTGGGCGTCACTCCCATGATTCTTTTGAAGTGCCGCGTGAAATGGCTTTGATCGGCAAAGCCCACCGAGGGCGCCACCTCCACGCACTGCAGCCCATCCCGGAGCATGTGGCAAGCGCGCTTGATCCTCACGTGCAACTGGTACGCGTGCGGCGGAAGTCCGAATTGCCGCGCAAACGATCGCACCAGGTGAAACCGGCTTAGCGCTGCGGCCTGCGCCAGTTCATCCAAGGTGATCAATTCATGGGGACGCTGCTCCAGGATATCCCGGGCGCGTTCCAATGACCGTCTCAGGCCGGCCGCCGTTGGAGAAAAGGTTGGAGGCCGGCGCTCCGCATAACGCAGCGCCTTATGCACCAGAACCGCCAGACGTGACTCCAGTTGAAGCGGTTCACTCTCCTCCTCCATCAATCCGGAAAGTAGCGTAAGCTCTCGGAGCAATTCCCTGCTCCTCACCTCGGTAACTCGAAAATGCAGCTCACCAGAGACACCTGCTTCCTTGGCAAGTTCAGCGAACGTGTTGCTCTCCATGAAAAGCGCAACGAAGTTTGACGGCCTCGGCTTGGCCACCACGCGATGAATTTCTCCCGGCTCCATAAACGCCGTCGCGCCATCTCTGATCACATGCGTTTTGTGGCGATACACCCAGGACGTTGCAACGGAGAGGCAGCCGCAAAGCAGGTACCTTTCGTGGAACATATGCCAGTTGTCATACGAGGGGTTCGCAATCAGCAGCTCCACGCCGGGAAGCGCAGGGTGACGCACATAGTTAAGGTTACTGAGAGGGCGCGCAACGAGCATTGTGCTGTTCTAAAGGGCTATTGCCGACCAG
>CAYOOS010000210.1:0-7435 GCA_964405585.1 uncultured Acidobacteriaceae bacterium
AGCGGAAGCGACGCCCGTGACGGAAGAAGGACGAAAGCTGCAGGCGCTAGAAGATTTGATCGTGCAGACGGAGATTTTCCTGCAGTATTCGCTGCAAAGCAAAGCGGTGGAGCGGCTGCAGAAAATCGCTGCGATGTTTCCGGGCGAGGAAGCCCGCAATGATCGACTGCATAACCTGTATCAACTGGCGAATTGGTGGCCAAAGACGGCGGTCAAGCCCGAAGCTTCCGGAAGAACGGCGGGTACGCCGGTTGTGGAAGCGCAACCCACACCGCCAACGGGGCGCACGGGAAGCTATACTGCCGAGACTTTACGCGACTTGACGAAAATATCGGAGATTAACCAGAAGATTTTCCGGCAGCAGACGCCGCGGGCCATGTTGAACACGACGGTCAACGAAGTGGGAACGTATATGAAAGCCGCGCGGACGATTGCGGTGATCGGCGTTCCCGGGCGGCCTCCGGAGATGGCCGCGGAGTATTGCACGTCGGGATTGAAGCCTGCACCGGGCGCGCAGGTGGTGTTTGTGCTAGCGCAGATGGAAAAGGCCGTGCCGGATGAATTGGGTGGACTCGTGGTGGACGCGAGCGAGGGGTCCATCCTAACGGAATTGGGATTGCGGACCGCGCTGGGCGTGACCATCACGGACAAAGAAACACAAAGTCCCGCGGGAATGTTGATTGTGGCGCACGCGGGGGAGCACCGGTGGAAGGCGAACGAAACCTATTTCCTGCAGGCCATTGGCGACCAGATGATGATGAGCGTGAGCCATACGCGGCTGCGCTCGCTGGTGCGCCGCATGGGCGTTTCCGATGAGCGGACGGGCTTGCTCAGCCGCAGTTCTTACGTCGGATGCTTGCTGAATGAAGCGGACCGCGCGCGCACACAGGGCACACCACTTTCGCTGGCGGTTCTGCAGATCGACCGCGGCGCGGACATGCTGCGCCAGCAGGGAGAAGTGCCGCTGGAAAAATTTCTGGAACAACTGGCGCGTTCGCTGCAACCCATGGTGAGGCAGAATGATATGGCCGTGAAGTACACCTCTTGGGCGTTGGCATTTATCTTGCCGGACACTTCGATTTCGGGCGCGCAGAACCTGGTGGAAAAGCTACGACGCGCCGCCGCAGGGGTCCGCCCGCCGTGGGATTCCACGCAGATCACCTTGAGCGCGGGAATTGTGGAAGCGGTCGCGAAGCAGGAGTATGACAGCGAAGATATCGTGACCGACCTGATCAACCGAGCGGAATTCACGGTAGATGAGGCGCGAAAACGCGGTGGGGACACCGTAGTGGTCGCTGAGATTCAGCGGCCGTGAAGCAAAGCTCGGACGGCGGCAGCATTCAGCTTTGAACTCAATCCAGATGAGGCAAACATGTTTCCAAGCGATGTTGTGATTGTTGCTGGTGCGCGCACGCCCATGGCGCGGTATACCGGGATGTTTTCAGAAGTGTCTGCCATCGAACTGGGGGCGCATGCAGCGAAGGCAGCGATTCAACGGTCAGGGGTGGATGCCAGCGAGATCGATCACGTCATTTTCGGGAATGTCTTGCAGACGAGCGCGGATGCCATTTACGGTGCACGGCACGTGGGGTTGAAAGCTGGTTTGAAGGTGGAGACTCCGGCGGTGACCGTGAATCGCCTGTGCGGGTCCGGACTTGAAGCGATTGTGCAGGCGGGGCAGCGATTGTTACTGGGCGAGGCGAATTTTGTCCTGGCAGGTGGCATGGAAAACATGACGCAAGCGCCATTCGTGATTCGTGGGGCGCGCACGGGCTTGAAGCTCGGCGGGGGCGCTTTGGAAGATTTTCTCTTTGTGGGATTGACCGATACGTTTTGTGGGCTGCCGATGGCGCTGACGGCGGAGAAGTTGGCGGAACAGACGGGGGTCACGCGAAAGGATGCGGATTCTTACGCGTTGCGGAGCCAGCAGGCCGCGGAGGCCGCAGCGAAGGCCGGCTATTACAAGGAAGAGATCGCGCCGGTGGAAGTGAAACAGGGGAAGAAAGTGACGCTGGTGAGCGGCGATGATCATCGCCGTCCGGAAACAACAATGGAAACGCTGGAAAAGTTGCCTCCTTCGTTCAAGAAAGACGGAATTGTTACGGCGGGAAACGCCAGCGGGATTGTGGATGGGGCGGCAGCGGTGATTGTGACGCGCGAGAATACAGCGAAGGAGCGCGGGCTGAAACCGATGGGGAGGATTGTTTCCTGGGCTGTGACAGGGGTCGATCCGAGCATCATGGGGATTGGGCCAGTGCCTTCGACGCGCAAGGCGTTGCAACTTGCGGGGCTGAAGCTGGAGCAGATGGATCGCATCGAGGTGAACGAAGCGTTTGCCGCGCAGTATCTGGCGGTCGAGAAGGAACTTGGGCTGGCGCATGATAAAACGAACGTGAACGGAGGCGCGATCGCGCTTGGCCATCCGCTCGGCGCATCGGGCACTCGGCTGGTGATTACCGTGTTGAACGAATTGCGCCGCAAGGGATTGCGATATGGACTGGCGACGGCGTGCATCGGCGGCGGGCAGGGAATTGCCATGATTGTGGAGGCCCTGGGAAACTGACGTGTCGGGAGTTCCGCGGGAACCTCTGATACACTTTTGCGGGGTGGTTGTTCCCGCCGCATGCATTGGAATTCGCGACCGTGAGGAATGAGAATGACGATTCAAAAAGTTGGAGTCGTAGGGTGTGGGCTAATGGGGTCGGGGATCGCGCAGGTGTCCGCGCAAGCCGGATTTCAGACCGTCGTGCGGGAAGTGAGCGCTGAGCTTGTGGAAAAAGGGCTGAAGGGGATTGAGAAGAATCTGGCGCGGCTGGTGGAAAAGGGCGCTCTGAAGGAAGATGTGAAGAATGAAATCCGTGGGAGGCTGAAGGGCACGACCGCGGTAGAGGATTTGAAGGACTGTGACGTTATCGTGGAAGCGATCATCGAGCAACTGCCGGCGAAACGAGAGCTTTTTTCCGCGCTGGATGCGATTTGCGGACCACATACCATTTTCGCGAGCAATACTTCTTCCTTGACCATTACTGAAATGGCCGCCGCAACAAAGCGACCGCAGCGCTTCGTCGGCTTGCATTTCTTCAACCCTGTGCCGGTGATGAAGCTGGTGGAAGTAGTGCATACGATCGCGACCGATCCGGGCGTGTATGAGGAGATGGTTAGCTTCGGCGCAAAGTTGGGGAAAACGCCGGTGCGAGCACAGGACAGCGGCGGGTTCATCGTCAACCGGTTGCTTGTGCCGTACCTGCTGGACGCGATTCGTGCACTGGAAGAGGGTGTGGGTTCCGTGGTGGACATCGACAACTCGATGAAGCTGGGCTGCGGCTATCCAATGGGGCCGTTTACACTGCTTGATTTTGTCGGCCTGGAGACTACGTACTACATTTCTCAGATCCTGTTTGATGAGTTCAAGGAAAAGCGCTTCGCAGCGCCGCCGCTTTTGAAGCGCATGGTGCTGGCGGGCTGGCACGGGAAGAAGAGCGGCCGCGGATTCTACGACTACAGCGACCCGAACAATCCGAAACCCTCGCAGCTTTAAGGAAGAAACGATGGCCTACGAAAATCTGCTGTACGAGAAGAAAGATGGAATTGGTCACATCACGTTTAACCGGCCGAAGGTGTTGAATGCGCTGAACCGGAAGACCATTGAGGAGCTGCGGCAGGTGTTGCTGGATGCGCGCGAGGATGAGGCGGTGCGCGTGCTGATCCTCACCGGCTCAGGCGAAAAGGCGTTTGTCGCCGGCGCGGATATCAACGAATTGGCGCAGCAGACGCCGGTAAACGGCAAGGAGTTTTCGATTTTCGGGCAGGGCGTGTTGCATTTGCTGGAGACACTGGGCAAGCCGTCCATCTGCGCGATCAACGGATTCGCGCTTGGTGGAGGGTGTGAACTGGCGCTGGCCTGCTCGATTCGTCTGGCGAGCAAAACCGCGAAACTGGGGCAACCTGAAGTGAAACTTGGCATCATTCCGGGATACGGCGGCTCACAGCGATTGGCGCGGCTTTGCGGGAAAGGCGTGGCTCTCGAGATTTGCTTGACTGGGGAGATGATCACCGCGGAAGAGGCGCAGCGCATCGGGCTGGTGAATCACGTGTACGAGCCCGCGGATCTGTTGCCGGCTGCCGAAGCCATGGCGAAAAAGATTATCGAGAGGGCGCCTCTAGCCGTGAAATACTGCATAGAGGCAATCGAGCGCGGCGTGGAGATGCCACAGGAGGAAGGACTTTTCCTGGAGGCTACACTGTTTGGGCTCTGCTGTTCGACAGAAGACATGCGGGAAGGCACCAAAGCTTTTTTGGACAAACGTGCCGCGGCATTCAGAGGGAAATAGAGGAAGCGGCGCGTTGTTGAGGGCGCAAAGTTTCAGATTGGCGGATTGAAAATGGCGGAGAATCAGGAATATACAAAAATCGATGGCGCGTTGAGCGCAGCGGGGTTGCGCTTCGCGATCGTCATCAGCCGGTTTAACAGCTTCATTACGGAACGGTTGTTGCAAGGAGCAGTAGATGCATTGGAGCGCGGCGGCGCGGGCAGCAAGGACATTGACGTGGTGCACGTGCCGGGCTCGTTTGAATTACCGTTGACGGCGAAGAAGCTTGCCACCAGCGGGAAATACCATGCGTTGATTGCCATCGGTTGCATCATCCGCGGCGAGACCGCGCATTACGATTATGTTTGCTCAGAAACAGCGCGGGGTTTGCAGCTCGCGCAAATGGACACGGGGATTCCCATCCTATTTTGTGTGCTGACCTGCGATACGCTGGAACAGGCAGTAGATCGCGCGGGCCTGAAGGGCGGCAACAAAGGATTCGAGGCGGGGCTGGGAGCCATTGAGATGGCGCAGCTTTCGCGGAAACTGCGCGGCGCGGCGACACGGACGAAAGCGCGCAAGGGCCGGCGAACCTGACATGTCCTTGCGAACAAAATCCCGTGAATTTGCAATGCAGATGTTGTTTCAATGGGAGATGAGCCAGCAGGAGCCTGCGAAACTGGAAGCAAGATTCTGGAAGGACGCCAAAGCCGCGAACCAAACACGCACATTTGCGAACCAGCTGTTTGAAGGCGCGGTGCACGATTCCACTGCGCTTGACGATTTGATTTCCAAACATGCCGCGAACTGGCGGCTGGAACGTCTCTCCGTCATCGATCGCGCCATTCTGCGGCTGGCATTGCACGAGTTGCGCGCGACGGACACGCCGCCGAAAGTGGTAATCAATGAAGCGGTGGAGCTGGCCAAGAAGTACTCGTCGGAAGAGGCGGGCGGCTTTGTGAACGGGATCCTGGACACCTGCCGAAAGTCATTTAAAGAAAAATAATTCGAGAATTTCTGGTCGCAGCGGGACCGCGATGGCTCGCAATTTTCAGATGCGTGGCGCCTCAGGTGCGAATCACGCCTTCAAAGACTTTCACGGCTGCGCCGCTGACACGCGGAGTCAGTTTCTTTCTGGTTTGTGAGACTTCCACTTCAATCTCGCTGGGGCGTCCCATCTCCACACCTTGCGATACATGTAGGGTGTGGCCTGCACCCAACTTGCCGTGTTTCACCAGATAAGCGCCTAATGAGCCTGCAGCGGAGCCTGTCGCTGCGTCCTCATACAGTTCCCACGGCATCATTCCCCTGGCGAAAGCAGACGTGCCATTGCCGAGCGCGAAACAATAGGCTAGCGCACCCTGCTTGCCGATCTGCCGAGCTAATTCGATCATGTTCATTTCGATCTTCGCGAGCGCCGCACGGTTCCGCAGCGGCACCATCAAGTTGAAGATGCCGGTGGATACGAATTCGGGCGGCAGTTTCGGATCGAAGTCATTCGGTTTCAGGCCTAGCGCGGAGGCGAGTTTTTTCGTGTCGATCTTGGACGGTTTGAATGCGGCATCTTTTTGCGTCATGGTCACGCGCTGTGGCCGGCCATCCTTGAAGCGAATTTCCACGGGAAGAATGCCTGCTCCCGTTTGCTGCAACACATGCACGCCGCCTTCCTGAGCGGGAACGACACCCAATTCAGCAAGGAGAAACCATGTGCCGATTACGGGGTGGCCGGCGAGTTTAAGCTCTTCCTTGGTGGTAAAGATGCGCAAACGAGCCAGGGCGCGATCGTCCGTGGGCTTTTGTACAAAGACGGTCTCCGAAAGATTCATCTCGCGGGCGATGGCCAGCATCTGGTCCTGCGAAAAACCATCGCCATCGGTAATGACGGCGAGGGGATTGCCCTGAAAGCGCGTGGTGGTGAAGACGTCCAAAGTGAAAAAACGATGATCCATAGATGCTCCGTTCGTGAGTTCGACCGGCGACCGTAAGTTTCAGATCCGCTCGAGTTGGCTGACTGTCCTCTCGTTACTGACATTCCCCGTATTCAATGTGGTCCCGGGCTCAAAAAGAACGATGTGCACTTCTTCGTCGGCGATGGGCAGGTGCTCGACGCCGTGAGGCACGATGACAAATTCGCCCTCGCGGACAACCGCTTCATGGTCGCGAAATTTCATGCGCAGAGTTCCCTTGACGACGAGAAAAAGTTCATCCTCCGTTTCATGGTGGTGCCAGAGGAATTCGCCCTTCAGCTTTACCGCCTTCACGTGGAATTCATTCACTTCGCCGATCAGCCGCGGTTTGCAGTAATCCTGAAACCTGCTGAACTTCTCTGCTAGATTCACTGTCTCCATGCGATCCCCTTAGAGGTTTTGAATTGCCGCAACAGTGGCGCGTAAGACCATTTGCGTGGTCTCTTCGCTGTTTGTTTCGGAATAGATTCGCAGCAGGTTTTCAGTGCCGGAAGCGCGCACCAATACCCAGCCAATTTCACCGAGATAGACTTTAATGCCATCCATGGATTCGCGGCGCACGATCGGCCATTCGAGGAGTTGGCGCAGCTTGCCATTCGAAAAATAGACGATAGCCTTTTCTTTTTGTGCGCGGGTCACATCCAGATCGATGCGGCCGTAACGGAATTCGCCAAATTCCGCGTGGAGGGTACCAATCAGTTCTCCCAGAGACTTGCGGTGCCAGGCCATGAGTTCAGCGAGCAGAAGCGCGGAGACCGTGGCGTCGCGCTCGGGGAGATAAAGACTGGTGCCGATGCCGCCGGATTCTTCTCCTCCGATCAGGATATTCTGTTCCAGCATGAGTTCGCAGATGTACTTGAAGCCGATAGGAACTTCGTGAAGCTTGCGGTGGTATTTGGCGGCAAGCTTGTCAATCAATTTGGTAACCGAGAAGGTTTTGGCGATATCGCCGGGAAGATTCCGTGTGCCAATGAGGTGCCAAACCATCAGCGCGAAAATCTGATGAGGGTTGATGAAACTGCCATCGCGATCGATGGCCCCGATGCGGTCGCCATCACCATCCGCGGCGAAGCCTGCGTCATACTTCCCGGCAAGAACCGCCTTGCGCAACGCTTCGATATGCGGCTCGATTGGCTCCGGGTGGACACCGCCGAACTG
>CAYOOS010000211.1:0-7366 GCA_964405585.1 uncultured Acidobacteriaceae bacterium
ATTTCGCGAACGCGTGCAGGTCCGTTCGCCAATCGTCCACCGGCGTCTGATCAATCTTGAAATCCCCTGTATGAATCACCACTCCCAGCGGTGTGCGGATCGCCAGCGCCACGCAATCCACGGTGCTGTGCGTCACCGGTATAAACTCGATTTCAAACGGCCCAATCTCGATTAACCGCCCCGGCTTCACCTCGAACAGCTTCACCACTTCCATCAGCCCGGCTTCTTCCAGCCGTTTCTTCGCCAGCGCCAGCGTGAACCGCGTCCCGTACACCGGCACATTCAAGTCCCGCAAAATGTACGAAAGCGCTCCGATGTGGTCTTCATGCCCGTGCGTCAGCACAATCGCCCGCACATGCTCCCGGTTCTGCTTCAAATACGTGATGTCTGGAATCACCAGGTCCACGCCGAGCAGTTCCGTGTCCGGGAACATCATCCCCGCGTCAATCACGATGATGTCGTCTCCGTAGCGCAACACCATCATGTTCATTCCAAACTCGCCGAGTCCCCCCAGGGGAATTGCCGTCAACGTCTGATTAGTCTTGCTCAATGAAATGTTTTCTCCAATCAACAACCCTAAATCGTATCACACAACAACGCGCCACCCTGTAGCGCAGCCACCCTGTAGCTCAGGCCTTCAGGCCTGAGGTTTTCCCCAGCCCCATCGCAATCCATCTGTCCCGATGTTTGTTCTTGGGTTCTCTTCGGTCATGCCATTCGCCCATGAACTTGAGGGCGCCCCACCCTAGCTATTGATAGGGTGGGCTCTGACGCTCTAGCGCTGCTCACCCTCTTCTTCTTGCCTTTTTCTTTCCGTTCTCTGTGACCTCTGTGTTCTTACCTCTGTGAACTCTGTGTTACCGTCCCTCTTTCCGTCATTTGTAAATTTTCTCCCAGCAATCTTCCCTATCCCCCCAATCCCTGCTACCTTTCTACCCCGCCGTCCGCATCTCAAAACGAAAGGGAACTACCATCATGCGCAAATGTCGCTCCGCAATCTTCGTCCTGGCCATCACACTCCTGGCCGCATTCTCCGTCCAAGCCCAGGAACTAACCCAAGCCGAAAAAGACAAAGCCCTCCAATACCTCGAGTCCACCAAACATGACGTCCTCGACGCCACCAAAGGCCTTTCCACTGCCCAATGGAATTTCAAGCCCGGCCCCGATCGCTGGTCCATCGCCGAATGTATGGAGCACATCGCCGCCGCCGAAGATTTCATCCGCGGCAACATCGAAAATGGCATCATGAAAGCTCCAGCCGTCCCCGGCCGTGACGTTGTCGCCATCGATGCCGCCATCATCGAAAATGTTCCCGCGCGCAAAACGAAAGTCCAGGCTCCAGAACCGATCAAGCCCACCAATCGTTATGGCTCGCCCGAAGCCGCCATCCAGCATTTTGTGGAAAGTCGTGCCGCCACCGAGGAGTTTCTGAAGACCACGCCCGGCCTGCGCGATCACGCCGCCGACAGCCCTACCGGCGCCGCTAAATGGGACGCCTACGAATACATCCTGCTAATCGCCGCCCATAGCGAGCGCCACACCAACCAGATCAAAGAAGTAAAAGCCGACCCCAACTACCCCAAATCCTAGCTCTCGGGGTTTGTGGCACAGACATTCCTGTCTGTGCTCTTGGGTTTCTTCAGGCTCATCCCGCCGCACAATAGAACTTGAGGGTGCCCCACCCTTCGCCCGCCTATGGCGGGAAGGGTGGGCTCCTACGCTCTAACGCCACTCCCCCTCTTCTCTTCTCTGCGCTCTCTGTGTCTCTGCGTTAAGCTATTCTTGCTTTTCTCTTCTCTGTGAACTCTGTGTCCTCTGTGCTCTCTGTGTTAAATCTTTTGGACTTTCTCTTCTCCTATCTTTCCTTCCCCCCAAAAAACAAATGTCCGATCGCCACCAGCACTACCGCTCCCACCGTCGCCGCCGCCAGCGAAAACAAAAACGTATTCGCGTGCACAATCCCCAGCTTAGTGAAGATCCATCCCCCCACCACAGACCCGATCAGCCCCAGCAAAATATCTCCGATACACCCAAATCCCCGCCCTCGCGCCAGCTTTCCCGCCAGCCACCCCGCAATCAATCCCAGAAAAATCCACCACAAAAGCCCATGCGGAAGCTGGACCCAGATTCCCCGCACTTCTCTCTCCACGTCTCTCTGCTGCATCAGCAACGCCATTGCACTAAGTCCCACCATCGCTCCTCCTCCACCAAAGTGAACTTGCCATCCTGCCCCCGCGTTCTGTGCGGGCGGAAAATCTCAACCCCGCGTCTTATCTCCCCTCTCTCCGTTTCCTCTGCGGCTCCTCTGTGACCTCCGTGATATGACTTTCGCTCTTTTCTTCTCTGCGAACTCTGCGTCTCTGCGTTATCTTGATTCCTTCTTCCAGCAGTTAGTGCAGAAAGAAAATCTACCAGCGATCCACTCAGGCCGTACTCTTAAACTGAAAACTGAAAACTGTCCCCCTCACCCCGCCACCGGCTCTTGCTGCGTCATGCAATGGATCGTTCCCAATCCAAGCACCAAGTCTCGACAGTGTATCCCCACCACCTCCCGCCCCGGAAACACTTTCGCCAGCACATTCAGCGCCACCCGGTCATTCGCATCATTAAACGTCGGCACCAGAACCAATTGATTCGCAATATAAAAATTCGCATAACTGGCAGGCAGCCGCAATCCATCAAAATAAACCGGCCCAGGCATCGGCAAAGTTTCCACCTGCAAAGCCCGCCCATCCTGATCCTTCATCCCTCGCAGTCGCGTCAAATTCTCCTGGAGCGGCGCGTAATTCACGTCGCTCCCGTCCTCCTCCACAATCGTCACCACGGTGGTCGCGTTCACGAATCGCGTCAAGTCATCCACATGCCCATGCGTATCGTCCCCCGCAATCCCATTCCTCAGCCACAACACATTCGTCACGCCCAAATATTCCCGGAACATCCCCTCATAATCTTCCCGCCCGAATCCCGGATTCCGCTCCTGCGTCTTGCTCAATAAACACTCTTCCGTAGTCAGCAGCGTCCCTTTTCCATTCACGTCAATCGATCCGCCCTCCAGCACCACTCGCCGTCCTTTGTACTCTGGCAGAATCACTCGCCGCTTCAGTCCACGGTTTGCCTTCGCCACCACCGCCGCATCTTTCTTATGGTTCGAGTATTTCGCCCATCCATTAAACACAAAATTGTTGTACGCCACTTCTCCCGCGCCATTCTTAACGCAAATCGGCCCCGAGTCCCGCATCCACCCGCGATCCGTAGCGACGCGAAAAAACGTCACCGCCTCCAGCGTAGCCCCAGCCTTCTTCAATATCCCCCGCACCCGCGTCTCCGCAGCGCGATCCTCCACCAGCAAAAACACGCGTTCCACCCGAGTCAGATGCCGCACAATTTCCGCAAACGCCCAAGGTATCGGCGCAAATTTTCCCGGCCAATCCGTCAACTCATGCGGCCACCCCAACCAGGTAGCCTCATGCGACTCCCATTCCGCCGGCATCCTCCATCCCATCCCCATCACTCTCTTCCTCTTCTCTGCGAACTCTGCGTCCTCTGCATACTCTGTGTAAGCTTTTTCCTTCCTCGGCTTCTTCTTTCCGTTCTCTGTGAACTCTGTGTTACCGTCCTTCTTTCTCTTCTTCGTCCCATCTCTTCAACAACGGCGCAAACGCATCCACTCTCCGATCCCTGAAAAACGGCCAATTCCTCCGAGTCTCCTCGCTCTTCTTCCCATCGCATTCCACCACCAATATTTCTTCTTTCTCCGAACCAGCCTCCGCCAACATCTCCCCAAACGGCCCCGCCACAAACGAATTTCCCCAAAACTCCAGCCCCGCGTCTCCCTTCTCCGGTTTCCCCTCAAATCCCACCCGGTTCACGACGGCCACATACACTCCATTCGCCACCGCATGCGCCCGTTGTATCGTCTTCCACGCATCCAGTTGCCCCGCCCCAAATTCCGCCTTCTCGTGCGCATGCCACCCAATGCTGGTCGGATAAAAAATCACCTGTGCTCCGCGCATCGCCGTAATCCGCGAACCCTCCGGATACCACTGGTCCCAGCAGATCTGCACGCCGATCCGCGCATACTTCGTATCGAAGTTCAAAAATCCCAAATCTCCCGGCGTAAAATAAAATTTCTCGTAGTACAGCGGGTCATCCGGTATATGCATCTTCCGGTATTTCCCCAAATACGCACCGTCCGCATCCAAAACAGCGCAAGTATTGTGGTACACTCCTGCCGCCCTCCGCTCAAACAACGAAACCACCAGCGCCACGTTCTTCTCTTTAGCCAGCCGCGCCAATCTCTCTGTAGTAGGCCCCGGCACAGCCTCCGCTAAATTAAAAAGTTCCGCATCCTCCGTCCGGCAAAAATATTCCCCCGCAAACAATTCATGCAGGCAAACAATCTGCGCCCCCCGCGCCGCCGCCTCGCGAATCTTCCCCTCCGCCCGCTCCAAATTCTCTTCCTTATCCTTGGTGCATCGCATCTGCACCAGCCCCACCACAAATTTATCCACCATCGCTCCGTCCCTCTCCTTCAACTCTCTTGGTTCTCACCGCCGGAGCCGCTCACCCAGGTACTTGAGGGTGCCCCACCCTTTGCGCTTCTCAGCAAAGGGTGGACTCCGGCGATCCGACAACCCAGCCCCTCTTCATCTTCACTCTTCTCCGCGAACTCCGTGTCCCCTATGTTCTCTGCGGCAAAAGCCTTTGCCTTTCTCTTCTCTGCGCCCTCTGTGTTCCGATCTCTGTGAACTCTGTGTTACCGTCCTTCTTTCTTTCCTCGCCGTAATCCGCCATCTTAGCACGGAGAATTTTTCTCCCAACTCGCATTTTCTCTTTTTTCCGCGCCTCCTGATATCGGATTACTGATTTCTTCTACCCTTCCTCAAATTTCGAGTACACTACTCCCACGAAATCTTTTTTCTCGCATTCATCTCGGCATTCCAGGAGTCTGCATGCCCAAGAAATCCTCCAAAACCGTCACGGGCCGCGTCCTGCACGATCCAGTCAAAGACAAGCTCCGCCCCATCTTTCCTCTCGACCTCTCCAAAATCAAAACCATCGACCAACTAGTCCGCGCCATGGCCGACACCGCCTACACCGCCCGCCAGATCGGCGATGCCGCCGACGTCCTCGAAGCCATGGCCCGTGACAAAGATTGTTTCGTAGTTCTAACGTTAGCCGGCGCCCTGACCGTAGGCAAAATGGGTTTAATCTTCTGCGATTTAATCGAATCCGGCATAGTCAAAGCCGTAGTCTCCACCGGCGCGCTAATGGCCCACGGCCTGGTCGAAGCCACCGGCCTCTCCCATTTCCGTTACGATCCCACCAAAATGGACGACAACGCCCTCTTCTTAGCCGGCTACAATCGCGTCTACGATTCTCTCGAACCCGAAACCAATCTCGATCATGTCGAAGAGGTAGTCGAAGCCATCCTAGAAAAATGGGATCCCGCCGAAACCGTCTGCAGCTACAAACTCCACAAACGCATCGGCGAATTCCTCGTCAAAAATACCAAGGGCCGCGGCATTCTCCGTTCCGCCTACGAAAAAAATGTTCCCGTCTTCGTCCCCGCCTTCAGCGATTCCGAACTCGGCCTGGATTTCGCGCTAAATTCCTACGCCCGCAAACGCGACAAGCGCCCCGTCCTCCACTTCGATCCCTTCGAGGATTTTCAAACCTTCGCCGACACCATGATGGCCACCAAAAAAATGGGCATCTTCACAGTTGGCGGCGGCGTTCCCCGCCATTGGTCCCAGCAATTCGGCGTCTACGCCGAACTAATGGCCCGCCGCGGCTACAAAAATCTTCCCCTCAAGCGTTACAACTACGGCCTCCGCATCTGCCCCGAACCCGTCCATTGGGGCGGTCTAAGCGGCAGCACCTACACCGAAGCCGTCTCCTGGGGCAAATTCGTCCCCCCCGAAGAAGGCGGCCGCTTCGCCGAAGTCCTAGAAGACGCAACGGTAGCCCTCCCGCTAATAGTAGGCGCTGTCCTAGAACGCCTGAATTATTTCAAGCGCTAACTCTCTGTGGACAAAACTAAATCCAAGTTATGGCTCCGGCTTTCACGCACACTCGGGTTGGCTGGACTTGTCGTTTGGATTGGCCATTTCTATTTTTGGTTCTCGTACTTTAATTCCAGCCCGCGGGCGCCAGAACCCAGTTCGGGTCATATCGTTCCGCTGAATAATCATGGATTCGTCGCATATCTGACGACACAGCAGGACACCCGGCTGACAGCTATGACGATCGTGGCCGTCGTATTATTCGTTTCTGGCGCAGCCATATACCATTGGCGAGCTCGTCCCGCACCACCCAAACCCTGGGAAAAACACAAGTTCTAATTTACAGCCGTTGTAGGGCCCGCCTTCTGAGGCGGGCCGCAACCATAGCCTAACCACTGCCCGGGTGCCCCAGGTACCGGTTTTGTACCTGGGTCTTGGGTTCCTCCTAAACTGAAAACTGACAACTGATAACTGAAAACTTTGCGTCCCTGGTTCCTGAATTCTCTTTCTTCTCTGCGCCCTCTGCGATCTCTGTGTAATCCTCTCTCCCCTCCGTCTTCCTTTCCTCCACCCAACTCTGCTAAACTCCCCGTCCGCAAATCCTTCTCCCGCTCCCAGGAGGCCCAATGCCCAAGTCCGCCACGCAAACCGCATCCCTCTACGACGTCCATCCCGGCATAGCCATGGTCCAAAAATGGATCGCGGACCTGAAACCCAAAACCGGCCGTTCCCTAGAAGAATGGCTCGCCCTGGCCAAAAAAGAAGGCCCCAAAGACGATCAATCCCGCCGGGCCTGGCTAAAATCCAAACACAAACTAGGCACCAACTCCGCCTGGTGGATTTCCGAACGTGTAGACGGCAAGGGAGGGGAAGAGGACTCCCCCGAAAAATATCTGGTCACCGCCATAAAATATGTCGAAGATCAATATGCAGGCAAGAAATCCACCCTCCGTCCCATCTACGATCAACTTCTCTCTGTCGCCAAATCTCTCGGTCCCGACGTCAAAGCCTGCCCCTGCAAAACCATGGTCCCGCTCTACCGCAATCACGTTTTCGCCCAACTAAAACCCACCACCACCACGCGCCTGGACCTCGGCCTCTGCTTCACTACCTACAAAGGTAAACTCCCCAAGCGCCTAGTAGACACCGGTGGCCGAGCCAAAAAAGATCGCATCACCCATCGCATCGAACTAACTTCCCCCACCCTAATCGACGCCGACCTGAAAAAATGGCTACGCGCCGCCTACGACCTGGACGCCTAACTTTTTCTTGCTTGCGACAATTGTCAGGTCGGCCACCAAGTGACCTTGAGGGTGCCTGTAGATGGTCAAGACGTTGTTCCATCGCCGGAGCGGCTGATG
>CAYOOS010000212.1:0-7359 GCA_964405585.1 uncultured Acidobacteriaceae bacterium
CAGCCATGCTTTCGGCGCGGCTTTCGACAACCCCGATCTGATCGTCGCCTGCGTCATCGGCGATGGTGAAGCGGAAACGGGCCCTCTGGCGACGGCGTGGCAGTCCAACAAGTTTCTCAACCCAATCTCCGATGGAGCCGTCCTTCCGATTTTGCACCTCAATGGCTACAAGATCAGCAATCCGACGGTGCTGGCCCGCATCGAGCATGAAGAATTGGAGCAATTTCTGCGGGGTTGCGGCTGGACGCCCTACTTCGTGGAAGGCGACGAGCCGGAAGCGATGCATCAACTCATGGCCACCACATTGGATAAGGCCATCGAGGACATCCGGCAAATCCAGAGCAAAGCACGGACCAAGAGTGACAACACTCGGCCGCGTTGGCCGATGATCGTCTTGAGGTCACCCAAGGGCTGGACGGGACCCAAGATAGTCGATGGCTTGCAAGTCGAGGGCACCTTCCGGGCACACCAGGTGCCGCTCCTGGTGGATTCCGAGCATCCCGATCATGTCAAGCAGCTTGAAAGTTGGATGAAGAGCTACAAGGCCGAAGAGTTGTTCGATAAAAATGGCCGGCTCATCCCCGAATTGGCCGAACTAGCGCCGAAGGGCGACCGGCGGATGGGTGCCAATCCTCACACCAACGGCGGAGTTCTATTGCGCGACCTGCGCATGCCTGATTTCCACGTCCACGCGGTGAATGTGCCTTCGCCGGGAGCTGTGGACGGCCAAGACACGCTCGTACTGGGGAATTTCCTCCGCGATGTGACCAAGCTGAATCAAGATCAGCGTAATTTCCGGATCTTCGGTCCCGATGAGACAATCTCGAATCTACTTGGCGCGGTTTTTGAAGTCACCAACCGTCAGTGGGATGCCCGGAAAGTAGAAAATGACGAATTCCTTGCCCCCGCTGGCCGTGTTCTGGACTCGATGCTCAGCGAGCACCAATGCGAGGGCTGGTTGGAAGGTTATCTCCTGACTGGGCGGCACGGGCTGTTCAACAGCTATGAGGCCTTCATTCGCATTGTCGACTCGATGTTCAGCCAGCACGCCAAGTGGCTGAAGGTAACCTTGGAACTACCCTGGCGCAGAAAGATCGCCTCGCTAAACTATCTGCTGGCTTCCCACGTCTGGCAGCAGGATCACAACGGCTTCACTCACCAGGATCCCGGCTTCCTCGACCACGTCATCAATAAGAAGGCCGATATCGTGCGCGTTTATTTACCGCCTGACGCCAATTGTCTGCTCTCGGTTTTTGATCATTGCCTGCGCAGCCGCCATTACGTCAACGTCGTGGTTGCAGGCAAACACGCCCTCCCGCAATGGCTCAACATGGACGCCGCAGTCGTACATTGCACAGAAGGAATTGGCATCTGGCAATGGGCCAGCAACGACCAAGGCTCTGAGCCGGATGTGGTCATGGCTTGCTGTGGAGATACCCCCACGCTGGAGATTCTGGCCGCCGTTTCCATCCTTCGCCAGCATTTGCCCGATCTGAAAATCCGGGTAATAAATGTCGTCGACCTGATGAAGCTACAATCTGCCACCGAGCATCCGCACGGGCTAAGCGAAAAAGATTACGATTCGCTTTTCACCAGAGATAAACACATCATCTTTGGTTTCCATGGATACCCTTCGCTAGTTCACCGGTTGACCTATCGCCGCGCGAACAGCAACCTTCACGTCCGGGGCTATAAGGAAGAAGGCACCATCACGACCGCATTTGACATCAGGGTGCAGAACGACCTGGACCGGTTCCACCTGGTGCAAGACGTGGTGGATCGGCTTCCGCACTTGGGTTCCAAGGGCGCTTATCTGAAGCAGATGATGCAGGACAAGCTCATCGAACACAAACACTACATCGACAAGCACGGCCAAGACTTGCCGGAAGTCCGCAACTGGAAGTGGGGGGCTCCCAAATGAATGCGCTAGCGCTCATAGATACCACAACGACTCTCATCGCCGGCCCGGAATCATTCGGAGTGGGATTAGGAAAGCAGGGAACCAATGCATGAAAGCAATCATAGTCACAACCAGCCTCAAGCGCCGGATGGCGAGCATGTTCATCGGGAGGTTCCGCCGTACTGGCGGCGCGCTCACCGTGATTGGCGGTTCTGGCTCGGCTTGCTTCTTATGTGTGTGGCCATCACTACTTATTTTATGAGCGATGATTTGTCGTTGGTGCATACCGGCCAACCGCGCCATGCAACTTCAGGTGACTCCAGAAGATAGCGGAGTTTTTTGGAACTTGGAAATGCTGCACGGGCTAATGGCCGGCGACAAGGTCCTGGTGGCGACAGATGAGGGCAAAGAAAGTTCCCATGAGCCAAATCGTTCTCTATCCGCTGCGCTTCGAACCGATCTTTCAGTATCGGCTCTGGGGCGGCAGGCGTTTGGCCGAGTTGCTGACCGCACCCCTTCCAGGCGACGGCCCTATCGGCGAAGCCTGGATACTCAGTGACCGCGACGACCATTCGAGTCGCGTTGCCGATGGACCCCTCAAAGGGCGGACCATCACTCAACTGTTGGAGCAGTCTCGGGAACAATTGCTGGGAAAATTGGCCCTACGTTTCCGCCGATTCCCGCTTCTGCTGAAGTTCCTCGACGCGCGTGAAATGGTCTCGGTCCAGGTACATCCCGCGGATGGGCAGAAGGAGTTGTTGCCGGCTGGCGAAAGCGGGAAGACCGAAGCATGGGTTGTGCTGGAGGCGGCGAAGAAAAGCCGCATCTACGCCGGCCTGAAGCCTGGTACCACTGCAGTCGATCTTCGGCGGGCGCTCGCGAATAGGACCGTAGCGGGCGATCTCGCATACTTCACTCCGAAGCCCGGCGATGGCGTCTTCCTGCCGGCTGGAACGGTTCACTCTCTAGGCGACGGCGTCGTGGTGTTCGAGATTCAGGAGAACAGCGATGTGACGTTTCGGCTGTACGATTGGGATCACATTGACGCCAAAACAGGCCGCCCGCGGCCACTCCAAGTTGATCATGCGCTCGCCTGCATTGATTTTGTAGACGGCGCGGCGGGACTGGTGACACCGGAAGTGCAAGCGACGACGCCGGTTCGGCGCGAGAGACTTTTTCATTGCAAGCAATTCCACTTGTGGCGTCTGCACGGACAATTACCGTTTACCGTCGGCGCCGCGGGTGTGGCGCGCGTGCTGGTATGCATCGAGGGCAGGGGACAAGTCGAGCACTGCGGTGCCACTTATGCCGTCGGAAAAGGCGACGTATTGCTCTTGCCTGCGGTGATCGGAGCGTGTGTTTTTCGGCCAAGCGGAGTAGTGAGTTTGTTGGAAATTGCGCTACCGGAATAGTCTACAACCGCGCCAAAGAAGGATGGTTGGCGAGGCCGGAAACTCAAATTGAGGTCGCGAGGATTCAGAGGTGGAAGGACAGTGAAAAAGTTAATTGTTTTTGATCTGGACGGGACACTTGCCGAAAGTAAATCAGCCCTCGACGCCGAAATGGGGGCACGGCTGCATGACCTTCTCGGCGTCGTCAAAGTCGCTGTGATTTCCGGAGGAGATTGGCCTCAATTTGAGAAACAACTGCTCGCCCATCTTCCCCAGGACGCAAGCCTGGAAAATTTGTCCCTTCTTCCCACCTGTGGAACAAAGTTCTACCGCTACACGGGCCATTGGGAAAAACTCTACGAAGAAGATTTCACGGCAGCTGAAAAATACAAAATCATCGGTTCGCTGAATAAGGCTGTCGGTGAAGCGGGCTTCAAGGTCGAAAAGTTCTGGGGAGAAGTGATTGAAGACCGGGGAAGCCAGATAACCTATTCCGCATTAGGCCAGCAGGCCCCCTTGGAAGAAAAGGACAAATGGGATCCCGATTTCGCCAAACGAAAAAAGATCAAAGCAATCCTCGAGCCTTTGATCCCCGGGTTTTCCGTGCGACTCGGCGGCGCGACTTCCATTGACGTCACCAAACCTGGAATTGACAAAGCCTATGGCATCCGAAAGCTGCGAGACCTGCTGGGTATTTCATTGAAAGAGATGATCTACGTCGGCGATGCCTTGTTCGTCGGAGGGAACGATTATCCAGCGGAACAAGCAGGCGTCGTTTGTGTCTCGGTTCGCGGCCCCAATGAAACGAAATGCGTTACCGAAACAATCATTGCTTGCTTAGATGGCGATCAGCCAACGTGACCTTATGAGAAGAGTTGATGAGCGGATTTAGGTTGCAACGACTCGCAATGGTGATGGAACCGGAGCCGGGCAATCTCCATGAGGTTGAAGGCGTCCTGAATCCGGCTGCCGTTCGGGGCCCTGATGGTGCGCTCTACCTCTTTCCGCGGATGGTCGCGCGTGGGAATTACTCTCGCATCGGCATTGCGCGAGTGCAGTTCAGTGACGCCGGTGATCCCGTGGGCGTAAAACGGCTCGGCATCGCCCTGGAGCCGGAAGCCGATTATGAGCGGCGGCCCGACGGCGGCGGTGGCTGCGAAGATCCTCGCATCACGTTCGTGGAACCGCTCGAGCGCTACATCATGGCGTACACCGCATTTTCGCCTCAAGGACCACGCATCGCCTTGGCCTTTTCAGCCGACCTCTTCCACTGGCAGCGTCTGGGAATCGCGACATTTGGTCCGTACCACGGCGTCGAATGCGGCGATGTGGATGACAAAGATGCCAGCCTCTTCCCTGTCGCTATTCCTAATCCAACCGGACACCCGGAACTGGCCATCCTCCACCGGCCGCTTTTCCCCGGCACTCGCCCGGAGGAAACCGCGTGCCAAGCCGCTTCTCGTGAGCTGGATCTTGATCGGGAAAGCATCTGGATTTCCTACTGCCCGATGGACTCTGAAGGACGTGAACCAAATCGCTTCGGCCAGTTTACCTCTCATCACCGTCTGGCGACTCCGGTGTCGTCTTGGGAGCGGCTCAAAATCGGCGGCGGCACTCCGCCAATCCTGACCCGGCACGGCTGGCTGATCATTTACCACGGCGTGAACGAACTGGCGGAGCCGAGCAACGACCCACATCCGTTGTGCTACTCGGCCGGGGTGATGGTCCTCTCCAGGGAACACCCGCAACAGATCCGATATCGTTCGGCGGAGCCCGTGTTGACGCCCCTGTTGCCGCAAGAACGCAGCGGGACCATCGCCAACGTCGTGTTCCCCACGGGCATCGACCGGCGCGACGATCTTGGCACGCCGGACCGCTTCGACGTCTATTACGGCATGGCCGACAACAGGATTGGCGTAGCGCGCCTCGACCTACCGGAATTCTTGCCGCCGGGAAGAGTCGCCGATCCGCCAGGTGCAAAGGTGTAACGTGATCGATTTCTAGGAATTCAAAAGCATGGATGAGATTTATTCGACAACGAATGTCCACGGATTTTCCAAGACTCCTCGGACCGAGACTCGGTGAAGGCAAGAAAAGAACGGAAAGGGCACCGAATATGAAAGCCACTGCCGACCAGCGAAAAACTCACGATTCGGACACTGTATCGAAGGCCAGGACTTCCGAATTGAAGCTGGGACCCAAGGCTGATGCGAAGGACGATCTGAAATCCCTGCCCTTGCTGGAAGTGGAGAAGAGATTAGGGTCCTCGCCGGACGGCCTCAGTCAAGCCGAGGCTCAGAAACGGCTGGCGCAATACGGCCCCAACGAGATTGAAGAAAAGAAAACCAATCCGTTCCTGAAATTCCTCACCTATTTCTGGGGCCCCATCCCATGGATGATCGAGGCGGCCGTAATTCTGTCGGGGATTGTCCGGCACTGGATGGATTTTTTCATTATCCTCCTTCTGCTTCTTTCCAACGCCGTGGTCGGATTCTGGGAAGAACACCAGGCGGGCAACGCCATCGCCGCTCTGAAGGCCAAGCTGGCGATCAATGCCAAAGTGAAACGTGATGGAAAGTGGATCACTCCGGCGGCGCGTGAATTGGTGCCCGGCGACGTCATCCGTGTGCGCCTCGGCGACATAGTGCCGGCGGATGCGCGCTTGTTGAAGGGTGACCCTGTCGAGGTGGACCAGTCCGCGTTGACGGGCGAATCCTTACCCGCCACTCGCAATCCGGGCGAGGCGGTGTTCTCCGGTTCGATTATCCGCCAGGGCGAAATCGACGCGATGGTCTACGCCACGGGTGCGAACACCTACTTTGGCAAGACCGCGCAACTTGTACAGGAGGCGCATACCGTCAGCCATTTTCAGCGTGCCGTGCTGAAGATTGGCGATTACCTGATCATCCTCGCGGTGGCTCTGGTGGCGGTGATTATTACCGTCGCACTCTTCCGCGGAGACCCGATCCTCAGCACATTGGAGTTTGCCTTGGTGCTTCTGGTGGCCGCGATCCCCGTGGCGATGCCCACCGTGCTGTCCGTGACCATGGCGGTCGGCGCGCGACTGCTGGCGAAGAAGGAAGCAATCGTGACGCGGTTGTCGGCTATCGAGGAACTCGCCGGTGTGGACGTGCTGTGCTCGGACAAGACCGGCACACTGACTCAAAACAAGCTGACCTTGGGCGATCCCTTTACCGTGAACGGAATTCCCCCGGACCAAGTCATCCTCGACGCTGCACTAGCTTCACGTGCGGAAGACAAGGACACCATCGATCTGGCGGTGATTGGAGGCGTGAAGGACGATAAAGCGCTGAGGAGCTATCAGGTACTTCATTTCAAGCCCTTTGACCCGGTGCATAAGCGCACGGAAGCTACTGTGAAAGCAACGGATGGAAAAGAGTTCTTTGTGGCCAAGGGGGCCCCGCAGGTGATTCTGGAGATGTCCACTAACGCCGGTGAGGTGAAACCGGCCGTCGAGAAGGCCGTCAACGAATTCGCGGCTCGTGGCTTCCGTTCCTTGGGCGTGGCCCGGGCCGATCAAGAAAATAAGTGGCAGTTTGTTGGGGTGCTGCCGCTGTTCGATCCGCCCCGCGAGCAGGCCAAAGCCACCATCGCGAGCGCCCGGCAGATGGGCGTTAGCGTCAAGATGGTTACGGGCGATCAAATGGCTATCGCTCAAGAAACTGCTCGACAGTTGGGGATGGGTACGAACATCCTTGATGCCAGCGGATTGGGCGACACGAAGCGGCAAGAGACGACGCAGTCAGCCGAGGCCATCGAAAATGCGAATGGTTTCGCCCAGGTTTTCCCCGAACATAAGTTCCACATCGTGGATGTCCTGCAAAAACGCGGCCACATCGTCGGCATGACAGGCGACGGGGTGAACGACGCCCCCGCGCTGAAAAAAGCCGACTGCGGCATCGCCGTTTCCGGAGCGACAGACGCGGCCCGTGCGGCAGCGTCCATCGTGCTCCTGGCGTCCGGTTTATCGGTGATCATCGACGCCATCAAGGAGAGCCGCCGCATCTTCCAGCGGATGAACAGCTACGCAATCTATCGCATCGCCGA
>CAYOOS010000213.1:0-2552 GCA_964405585.1 uncultured Acidobacteriaceae bacterium
AAGCAGCGCTATCTCAATCCCCTAGCCTCCGGCGAATTCCTAGGCGCCTTCGCCCTAACCGAACCCTCCGCAGGCTCCGACGCCGCCGGTATCCAAACCCGCGCCGAACTCCGATCCTCTACTTCCTCTACCTCATCCCCCTCCTCCACTTCCTATCTCCTAAACGGCACCAAAACCTGGGTAACCAACGGCAGCGCCGCAGGCGTCTTCCTAATCTTTGCCAAAACCGATCCCTCCGCCGCAGGGAAGGGAATCACCGCCTTCTTAGTCGAACCCACCTTCCCCGGTTTCCAAATCGGCCGTCACGAAGACAAAATGGGCCAGCGCAGTTCTCCCTCCGTAGAAATCATCCTGAATAATTGTGAAGTCCCCGCCGCCAATCGCCTGGGTGAAGAAGGCCAAGGCCTGAAAATCGCCCTCTCCGCCCTCGATGGAGGCCGCATAGGCATAGCCGCCCAAGCCGTGGGCTTAGCCCAAGCCGCCCTAAACGAATCCATAAAATTCGCCCGCAACCGCAAAGCCTTCGGCCACCCCATCTCCGAATTCCAAGCCATTCAATTCATGCTAGCCGACATGCACACCGAAATCGAAGCCGCCCGCCTGCTCCTCTACAACGCCGCCCACCAAAAAGATCGCTCCGCACATGTAGCGCAGGGAGAGTCCGCACTTGCCCGCCCGCTCTTTGGCGGGAGCCCTGCGGCTTTTTCTTCGGTTGCCCCAGGTACCGTAGTTGTACCTGGGCTCTTGGGTTCCTCTTCCTCCCCCACCCGTCATTCCGAGCGAAGCGAGGAATCCCTCCGCTCCTCCACAACTCACGAGCCACGCCTCACCGGCCACGCCTCTTCCTCCGCCAAACTCTACGCCAGCGAAATGGTCAATCGCGTAGTCTACAAAGCCGTCCAAATCCACGGCTCCCAAGGCTACTCCCGCGAATCCGAAGTCGAACGCATGTACCGCGACGCCCGCGTAATCTCCATCTACGAAGGCACAAGCGAAATCCAACGCACCATAATCGCCCGCGATCTCCTCAAGAGCTCGAAATGACTTCGAGGCTTCTTTGACGGCTAAATTCCTGTTCTTCGCTGGAATCTGCCTGATTGGCTTTTCCTCGGCCATTCTCATGGACCTTTATTTCCGCCTCCGGAAAACTGGAATCCATACAGACAATTGGATAGTGTGGAGCACTTGGATCTTTATTTATAAGGTTCCACGAGAGTATTTGCGTTGCAGGAAAGAACACGGCTGGCCAGCCTGGCCCGCGTATCTGATTTGGCCGCTATTGATCGTCGGCCTCGCGTTCTTTATCAAGGGCGCAATTAGTCTCTGAGGATTTGTAGGTTACGCCTTGGCTGCAATGTACTTGAGGGTGCCCCACCCTTCGCGTTTTGTGCGAAGGGTGGGCTCTGACGCTCCAACACCAAAAACTCTCTTCTCTTTTACTCTTCCACTTTTCCACTCCTATACTCTTTCACCGTTTTTCTCCTCCTCGTCTCTGCGCCCTCTGCGTCTCTGCGTTAAGTTCCTCTTGCCGTTCTCTGTGCTCTCTGTGTTCCGATCTCTGTGACCTCTGTGTTACCGTCCCTCCTCTCTTCTCCTCCTGATATCTGATCGCTGATATCTGATATCCTTTTCCGTTCACCATCTCTCGACCAAGGACCACCACTTGTCCACATCTCCCAGATCGAAACGAGTCCTCTCCGGCATGCGCCCCACCGGCCGTCTCCACATCGGCCACTATTTCGGCGCTCTCCAAAACTGGGTCCGCCTCCAAGACGATCCCTCCTACGACTGCTTCTACTTCGTAGCCGACTGGCACGCCCTGACCAGCGATTACGCCGACACTTCCGCCATAGCCGAAAACACCCTCCAAATCACCATAGATTTCCTGGCCTCGGGCCTCGACCCGCAAAAGTCCGTAATCTTTCTCCAGTCCCAAGTCCCCGAACACGCCGAACTCCATCTCCTGCTCTCCATGATCACTCCCCTCGGCTGGCTGGAACGCATCCCCACCTACAAAGAAGCCCTTGAAAACATCACCGACAAAGATCTCCACACCTACGGCTTCCTCGGCTACCCCACTCTCCAAACCGCCGACATCGTTATCTACTCGGACCCCGGCAAACCCCTCTTCGTCCCCGTAGGCGAAGACCAAGTCTCCCACGTAGAGTTCTCCCGCGAACTCGTCCGTCGCTTCAATGTGCTATATGGTCTCGACTTGGACTACCGGAAGTTGGAGAAGAACAAAGCCGCCTCTGAACGGCTCAAGAAAATCTTTTCATCGAAATCGGACACAACTTTCGAGGAAAACGCCGACACTTACCTGCGCGAAAGTCGGGCCGCTGCATTGGAATGGGGTGTACAGAATTTCTTAGAGAGAATCCAGACGTCGCGTGAATACTTCGTCTTTTCGGAAAAGCTCACCGAGCCAGAAGCCCTCCTAACCCCCCCCCCCCGCATCCCCGGCCGGGCCGGCCGGAAGATGTCCCAGTGCTACAACCATTCCATCACCCGCGCCGAATGGACCGCGCATCAGATTCCGGGCGTCAATCCGC
>CAYOOS010000213.1:2562-7339 GCA_964405585.1 uncultured Acidobacteriaceae bacterium
CCGCATCCCCGGCCTGGACGGCAGAAAGATGTCCAAGTCCTACAACAATTCCATCACCCTCTCCGAATCCGACGCCGACATCCGTTCCAAAACCAAAGTCATGGTCACCGACCCCGCCCGCAAGCGCCGCACCGATCCCGGCAATCCCGACATCTGTCCCGTCTACGATTGGCACAAACTCTTCTCCACCACCGACCGCGATCCCGGCCGCCTGGAATGGGTCCGCAACGGCTGCACCACCGCCGCAATCGGCTGCATAGAATGCAAATCCGCCATGGCCGACAACCTCATCAAATGGATCGAACCCGTCCGCGACCGCCGCGTAAAGTGGGAAACCAACCCAAAAGGCGTCCTGGAAATCCTGGACGAAGGTTCCCAGAAAGCAGCCGAGTCCGCGAAGCGGACGATGAACCGCGTGAGAGAGTCCGTCCTAGGCTACCAATCCAAACGCCGCTCCCTGTAGCGCAGGGAGAGTCCGCGAGCCCTGCGGCTTTCTCTTGGGTTTCCCCGGGAACGCCATTCTCCCGAATGGCGTTTTTGCCGTTTCCCTCCCGCCTTACTCTTTCTCTGCGCCCTCTGCGTCTCTGCGTTACGTTCTCTCCTTCTTTCTCTTTCTTCCGCCGTTTCGGATTGATACCCTTGAAATGGGCGAACTGAATTGAACCTCAGAAAATCCGATAAATGGACCCTCGGCCTGATCCTTCTCGGCTATCTGGGTGCGGCACTTCGTTACTCCTACCTTCTGATTCCGAATTTCCCGCCGATGGGTCTGCTCTGCCCGGCTTGCCCCATCTGCATTCTCGGCCCAGGAATGCCTCGAACGACCAAATTCATTATTTCCTTCTCTTCGGCACCCTGAATGCCATCTCCTTTCTCCTGCTTGGAGCTCTTGTGTGGTTGACTGTACTATTGTTGCGGAAGCTTAGGAGCTATCTCGCACCGGGTTCCTGATCGCTGATCTCCGATCGCTGATCGCTCTTCTCCGAAACTGATATCTGATGACTGATAACTCTCCAATGTCCACCCCCTACCGCATTCACATCCCCATCTACGAAGGTCCTCTCGACCTCCTGCTCGATCTCATCAAAAAGCAGGAAATGAACATCCACGACATTCAAATCTCCAAAATCACTTCCCAATATCTCGACTACCTCCACCAGCTAGAAGTCCAGAACATCGATGTCTCCGCCGAATTCATTTACATGGCCGCCACACTCATCTACATCAAATCCAAAATGCTCCTTCCCCCTGATCCCCTCGCCACCGAAGAAGAGCAGTCCGCCGACCCCCGCGAAGAACTAGTCCAGCGCTTAATCGAACACGAAAAATTCAAAAACGCCGCCCAGCTCCTCTATCAAAAACAACAAATCGAAGAAAACGTCTGGTCCAGGCCCGATAAATCCCTCTACAACGCCGAAGGCACCGAAGGTGAACTGGTAGTCTCCCTGGTAGATTTAGTCCGCGTTTTCCAGCAAGTCCTCGAACGAAAAAAAGAAGTCACCCGCATCGATCTCCAGCGCGAAGAATTTACGGTAGCCCAAATGATCGCCCAGCTCCGCAGCCGCCTCCTCTCCAGCGAATCCGGCTCCGTCAGCCTAATCGACTTCTTCGAAGCCTGCCCCTCCCGCCACGCCATGATCGTAGCCTTCCTGGCTCTCCTAGAAATGGTCAAGCTCCAAGCCGTAGCCCTCGTACAAGAAAAACAATTCGGCGATATCCAACTAAAACGCGCCAAATCCTTCGACGTAGCCTTCGACGAATCCGGCACTCTCCGCATCGACGCCGAATACCAGTAATCAGTAATAAGTTCTAGGTTTTAAGTAACGCGAAGGGTGCCCCAGGTAACGTTTTTTTACCTGGGTCTTGGGTTTCTCTTGGGTTTGTAGTGACCGGTCTTTAGACCGGTTCTTGGGTTTCGCCGGGTTCTCCAGGTAAGGTGTTTCTACCTGGGTCTTGGGGTAATCTGACTCACGCCACTGTCCAAATGAACTTGAGGGTGCCCCACCCTTGGTTTGTAAGGGTGGGCTCTGACGCTCCAACGTCACGAACTTTCTTCTCCTCTACTCTTTCACTCTTATACTCTTTCACCGCTTTTCTCTTCCTCTTCTCTGCGCCCTCTGTGCCTCTGCGTTAAGTTTCCGTCTTTCTCTCCCCACCCTCCTCAACAAAATCTGTTGTATCATTCCATGTCCCAACAATCCGAAGCGCAAAACCGCTTCCTGATAACTGATAACTCTCCCATGACCCACGAAGACCGCATCGCCGCTCTCGAAGCCATCATCTACGCCGCCGACGAGCCCGCCACTCTCGACCAGCTCTCCGCCGCCCTCTCCGAAGAAAAGCTCCTGGTCCAATCCGCCTTAGACGAACTGGTCGCCTCCTACGCCAACGATTCCCGTGGCATCGAAATCCGCGCCGTCGCCGGTGGCTACAAGCTCTACACCAAGCCCCAGCATCACGACGTAGTCCGCCGCTTCATCAAATCCCTGCGCCCCCCGCTCCGTCTCTCCATGCCCGCTCTCGAAACCCTCGCGGTAATCGCCTACAAGCAGCCCGTAACCGCCCCCGAAATTTCCGACATTCGCGGCGTAAACACCTCCGGCGTAATCTCCACGCTCCTCGACAAAAAACTAATCACCACCGCAGGCCGCAAGGAAGTCATGGGCCGCCCCATCCTCTACAAAACCTCCAAAGAATTCCTAATGCGTTTCGGTCTAAGCGATCTGGACGAACTCCCCAGCCTGAAAGAGTTCGAAGCCCTAGCCCGCGAAGCCCTGGGCACCGATGAAGGTATAGCCCCCGCCGAAACCGACGAATCTCTTCTAGCCACTCCATCCGCCGACACCCTCGAAAATCTCCCAGTCCCCGAAGATTCCACGAGTCTTGCCCCACTCGCACAAGAATTGTCCGAAGCCGAATCCATACGCGAAGAAGAAGCCGCCGCCACCAGCGAAGGCATGCCCTCCGGCCAACTAGACGAAGATCCCCCACCCCCCGCCACTCATTCCGGCTCCTCCTCAAAATAATCCCCGCCTTTGTGGCACAGTCATTCCTGACTGTGCTCTTGGGTTTTCCCTCTCACGCCTCGACTCACATGAACTTGAGGGTGCCCCATCCTTCGCCCGCCTCTGGCGGGAAGGGTGGGCTCCAACGTTCAAACGCCGAACTCTTTCCGTTCTCTCTCTTTCCTTGCTCTTCTCTGCGAACTCTGCGTCTCTGCGTTAAGTTTGTTCTTTCCTTCTTTCTTTCCCCCACCCCCGCTGTCCCACCAATCTCGGTATACAATGTCTCCACCCGGAAAGGAACGTTTCCCAATCCAGTTCAAAGTTTCAGCTTGGAACTAGCGCCGTCGGCACCAGCCGCGAGGCCAGCGAGTCCGAGCTTTTGCCTTACTGAAAACTAAAAACTAACAACTGACCACTTCCATGCTCGAACGCCTCCAAAAAATAATCGCCCACGCCGGCATCGCCTCCCGCCGCCACGCCGAACAACTCATTGTCTCCGGCCAGGTCCGCGTCAATGGACACGTAGTCACCGAACTGGGTTCCAAAGCCGATCCCGCCACCGACAAAATCGAAGCCGCCGGCCGCACCATCGAATCCGCCGAAGATCACGTCTATCTCCTCCTCCACAAACCCCCCGAAGTAGTCTCCTCCCTCGCCGATCCCGAAGGCCGCCGCACCCTCCGCAATTTCCTTCGCGGTTTTCCCAAACGCGTCTATCCCGTAGGCAATCTCGATTACGCCGATTCCGGTTTGGTCTTCCTAACCAACGATGGCGAACTCACCGCCGCCATCCTAAAATCTTGGTCCCGCCTTCCCCAGGTCTATCACGTAAAAATCAAGGGCCGCCTCACCCTCGAAGAACTCGATCGCCTAGGCAAAGAAACCGGCACCCGCCTCCGCACCGTCCGCCAACCCGATTCCACTCGCGGCCGCGCCGCAAATTTCTGGTACGAAGTTCACACCACCGGCGCCAAACTAGATATCCTCCGCCGCACCCTCTTCAAGGAGCTCCACCCGGTAGAAAAAGTAAAACGCATAGCCTTAGGCCATCTCTCCATCGAATCCATTCCCCAAGGCCGCTACCACCTCCTCGAAAAACGCCAAGCCGACCCTCTCCGCAATCCCACTCCTCCCTCCAAATCCCAGCGCCCCTTCGCCCGTCCCCCAAAACGCAAACCTCCCCGCTAGCCGTCTCGCCTGGTAGGGGCGCCCGCCTCTGGAGGGCGCCCCAAGTCCGCAAGATCACCGCGTCTTGAGCGGTCAACCTTCAGGTATACCGCGAACCTCAAAGGACCGGTTGTTGGGTTCCCCGGGAACGCCATTCTCCCGAATGGCGTTTTTGCGGTCGTGTGCTCCAGGTTTGGTTCATTACCCGTGCCTGGGTTCTCTTCTCTGCGATCTCTGCGTCTCTGCGTTAAGTTGGGTTTTTCCGAATTCAACTTTCAACTTTTAACTCTTCAACCTCTTCCTCCCGCCTCCTGATATCTGATCGCTGATATCTGATATCCTTTCTCCGTCACCACGATCTGAACGCCTGCAACCATGCTCCGCCTCCAAAAAATCCTAGCCGCCGCCGGCATCGCCTCCCGCCGCAAAGCCGAACAACTAATCGCCGCCGGCCGCGTAACTCTGAACAGCAAAGTAGTAACCGAGCAGGGAACGAAAGCCGATCCTGAATCTGACTTAATTTGTGTGGATGGAAAGCCGATCAAGCGAGCCGAACGCTTCGTCTATTTCCTCCTCAACAAGCCCAAAGGATACGTCACCACCGT
>CAYOOS010000214.1:0-963 GCA_964405585.1 uncultured Acidobacteriaceae bacterium
CTTTTCTGCAAAAATTTGGGGGAGACTCACTCGCCGAGATGCGGCGGAATTTCGAAGGTTATGCCAAACAAATCGACCAGTTCTGAAATTGTAATGACGGCGAATGCGGCGCAGACGGCCGAGCCACAAGCCGCCCAGGCACCGGCGCGCACGATCTACAAGATCGTGAAGTACGGCGATCCGGTGCTGGAAAAACCGGGCGCGGTGATCAAGAAATTCGATGAAGAACTTGAGAAACTTGCCGAGGACATGTTCGCGACAATGTACGCGGCGCAGGGCGTGGGATTGGCGGCGCCGCAGATCGGGAAGAGCATACGGCTAACGGTGGTGGACGTGACCAGCGGCAAGAACTCCGAAGCGAAAATCGTCATGGTGAATCCGGAGATCATCCACGCGGAAGGCGAGGTTCGCGAAGAAGAGGGTTGCCTGTCGATCCCGGGATTTCGCGGATACGTGGTGCGGCCACAGTTTGTAACCGTGCGGGCGCAGAACGCCAAGGGCGAGACGTTTGAGATTCGCGGCGAGAATCTGTTGGCGCGCGCGTTCTGCCATGAGATTGACCACCTGAATGGCGTGCTCTTTTTGCAGCATCTGAGCATGCTGAAACGCGACCTGATCCGGCGCAAGATCAAGAAACTCCGTAAAGAAGGCGAGTGGTAAATTCAACGCGCGCGCAAATGAGGACGCCGTGAGTCCCTTGCGAATGCTGTTCTGCGGCACGCCACAGTTTGCGGTTCCCTCCCTGCAACATTTACTCCAGCAACCGGATTTTCAGATTGTGGGCGTGTTCACGCAGCCGGACCGTCCCAAAGGCCGCGGCCAGGAGATTGCGCTATCACCGGTAAAGGAAGTGGCATTGGCGGCGAAATTGCCGGTACATCAACCGGTAAGGGTGCGCGCGCCGGAAGTCGAGGAACAATTGCGGGCCCTGGCGCCGGACGTGATCGTGATTATTGCGTATGG
>CAYOOS010000214.1:973-7330 GCA_964405585.1 uncultured Acidobacteriaceae bacterium
GTATGGGCAGATTATTCCCGCGCGATTGTTGTCCATTCCGGAATTTGGCTGGATCAACCTGCACGCTTCCCTGCTGCCGAAATACCGCGGCGCGGCGCCCATCCACTGGGCGATCGCGAATGGAGAAACACGAACCGGAAATACGACGATGAGGATTGATGCGGGGATGGACACGGGAGAGATTCTGCTGCAACAGGAGTTGGGGATTGGGCCGGATGAAACGGCGCCGGAATTGGCGGCGCGGTTGGCGGAGGCGGGCGCACCGCTTATGGCAGCGACCTTGCGCGGGTTGGTGGCGGGCACACTGAACGGGCAAGCGCAGAACAACGCTGCGGCAAGCCTTGCGCCGATTTTGAAGCGGGAGGACGGACGGATTGATTGGACACGATCGGCACAGGAGATTTACTGCCGCATGCGGGGATTTGCGCCGTGGCCGGGGGCGTACACGGAGTTTCGGGGGCAGAGTTGCCACGTTCGGGGCAAACCGGTGTCAAAGGGAAAGGCTGGTGGTGCGCCTGGGACTCTGGTGGTGTCCGGCGAAAGCTTGCAGGTGATCTGCGGGCAAGGCAGCTTATTGGAGCTAACATCCGTCAAACTAGAAGGACGCAAACAAGTAACTGCTGGCGAGTTCGCGCGTGGCGCGCGATTGCAAGCGGGTGAACGATTGGGCAAAGTGTAATTTGCGGAACCTCCGCCACTCAGTCATACTCACAAATTACGCCATCGATGAAAATCATGCACGGTATCCCGGGAGTAAAACCTTCATGAAAAGCTTGCGTGTTGCAAGGCGAGAGCCGCGAAGTATGAGTTTATGCATGGCCATGGCTGGCGGTGAAGCGGTGCGGCTGCGATGGCGGCAGGGGGCCGCCTGGCTGCTGGCGGCGCAGCTTGTGTGCGTGGCACCGGGCGCGGTTGCCAGTGCGACGGACAAAGCTCCCGCGAACGCGAGCGCCGCGGCTGCGGCCGATCCCTTGCTGGCGACCATGAAGGGAGAACTGGACCGAGCGAAGACCGACCTGGCCAAGAGCGACACGCCTCCCTATTACATCAGCTATACCGCCTATGATCAGGACCAAATCGTGATTGCGGGAGCCTACGGCGGGCTTTTGACCAATACTGCCGCGAAGCGCCGTTCGGTGGACGTCACCATGCGCGTGGGCAGCCCGGAACTGGACAATACGCACGGCCAGAGCCGACAAAGCGGCATGACTTCGGGATCGTTGCCACTGGGAAATGATGCTGACGCCACGGCTCGTATCCTGTGGGAGCAAACCGATCGCGAGTACAAGCGCGCGGCGCCGGCGTACCTTAACGTAAAGACAAGTACCGCAGTGCGCGCGGAAGAAGAGGACAAGTCGCCGGACTTTTCGAAGGAAAATCCGAAGGTGCACGTCGGAGAAAAACTGACGCCGCCAGCGCTGGACCGCGCGGCGTGGGAAGGCGAAATTCGCCGGCTATCCGGCGCGTTCCGCAAATATCCGGAAGTTTACTTCGCTACCGTGGTGTTGCAGGTGTCCGCGGCGAGTTCGCGGATGGTTTCCAGCGAAGGCTCGATGATCACGCTTCCGAGCGCGTCCACGCGGCTGGTGATGGAGGCTCAAACGCGTGCGGATGACGGGATGGACCTGTTGCGCGTGGAGACGTTCCAGGCGCCGTCAGCGAAGGGCTTGCCGAGCGAGGCGGAACTGAACGCGAAAATTGAAAAGATGGCTGTGGACTTGAAGGCGCTGCGGACGGCTCCGGTGGCGGAACCTTACGCGGGTCCGGCGCTGCTCAGCGGGCGCGCCGCAGCTGTGTTCTTCCATGAAGTTCTGGGGCATCGACTGGAAGGCCACCGGCAACGGGACGAAGAAGAAGGACAGACGTTCACGAAAAAAGTGGGGCAGGAAGTTTTGCCGACGTTCCTGAGTGTGGCGGACGATCCGACGATCACGGAACTGGACGGCGTGAAGCTTGCGGGCTCGTACGAATACGACAACGAAGGCGTGCCAGCACAACGGGTGGAAGTGATTCAGAATGGCGTGTTGCGGAATTTTCTGATGTCGCGGATGCCCATCAAGGGATTTGACAAGTCCAACGGACACGGCCGCAATCAACCGGGGCTTATGCCCACGGGACGGCAGGGGAACCTGATTGTGTCCTCCAGCCAGAGCTTCCCAGAAGCGCAGATGCGCCAGAAATTGATTGATGAGGTGAAGAAAGAGGGGAAGCCCTACGGGCTTTATTTTGACGACATTCAGGGCGGTTTCACGCTGACCCGCCGGTCGCTGCCGCAAGCTTTTCAGGTGCTGCCGGTGATTGTGTACAAGGTGTATGCCGACGGGCGGCCCGACGAACTGGTGCGCGGCGTGGACATCGTGGGCACACCGCTGGCGGCGCTGACGCGCATCATTGCCACGGGGGATAAGCAGCACGTGTTCAACGGGGTTTGCGGCGCAGAGAGCGGGAGCGTGCCCGTTTCGGCCGTGGCGCCAGCCATGCTTTTTAGCGAAATGGAAGTTCAGAAGCGCGCGCACGAACGGGAACGGCCGCCGATTCTTCCGGCGCCGGGATTGGAAAACACGGCTACAAGCAAAGACGCCGGGAAAAAGGCGGAGGTGCAGCCGTGAAGGGGACTCTGGCGATGAGGCGATTTGCATTGGCGGTTGCAATACTTTTGGCATGTGCGATGACGCAAACTCTTGCTGCGCGAGACTCGAAGGCACTGCCTGGCCCTGATGGGCCGACGGCAGCGGCGCACGCGGCGGCGAAGGGCGATGCTTTGTTTGAGGCGCTGCTGACCGAATTGGACCGCTCGAAAGCGCAACTCAAGATGGACCAGGTGCAGGCGCCTTACTACATTGAATATCGCGTGAATGATGTGGATGATTTCACTGCGGAAGCGGCCTTTGGCGCGTTGCGGGAAAGCCAGAGGTCCCACCTGCGTGTATTACGCGTGGTGGTGCGCATTGGGGATTACAAACAGGACAGTTACTACGGCCAGGGGATGGGAACGGCTTCGATTCTGCCGCTGGATGACGATCCGATTGCGTTGCGCCGGCAGATCTGGTTGCTGACGGATGAGGCGTACAAGTCCGCGGCGGATGCCTACGCGGAAAAGCTCTCCGCGTTGAAGCAGTTTACAGCGGATCCAAACCCCGTGGACGATTTCGCCGCTGCGCCCGTGGTTTCCTTCGTGGGGCCAACCGTGACTCTTAAAGTGGATGAAGCGGCGTGGAACAAGACGCTGGAGGATGTCAGCAACATGTACCGGGAGTACCCGGATGTGCAATCGGTGAGCGCATCGGCGCGCTTCTCTTCGGTCAACGATTATTTCGTGAACTCGGAAGGAACGATTGTGCGCGAAGGACGGTCGAACGCCACGGTGACGCTGGACGGAGCGACACAAGCCGCGGATGGCATGCGGCTCAGCCGCAATCCGTTCTGGACGGAAGAGCGCGCGGATGAGTTGCCGACGCACGATGCGCTGCTGAAGGAAACCAAGCAGATGCTGGACACGCTGACGGCGCTGCGCAAGGCGCCCATTGTGGACGAATCGTTTCGCGGGCCGGTGTTGTTTGCGCCGGATGCGGCCGACGACGTGTTTGCCAACCTGATCGGAGGCAACGTGCTTGGGCGCAAACCGGCGTTAGGCAGACCGAATCGCACCACCGGAACGTTTGCCACCAGCTACAAAACGCGCGTGCTACCGAAATTTGTGAGCGTGGTGGACGACCCCACGATTCACCAAATCCAGGGAAAGGACCTACTGGGCAGCTATGACGTGGACGATGAAGGCGTGAAGGCACAAGCGGTCACGCTGATTGATGCGGGCATGCTGCAGAATTACCTTGTGGGCCGCCAGCCTATCCGCGATTTCCCCGCTTCCAATGGACACGGCCGCGCGGGACCGGGAACCGCGGCGCAACCCACAGTCGGGACGCTGATCTTAAAGAGTTCGGAGCCGGAATCGCCCGCGGAACTGAAGCAGAAGATCATGCACATGGCTTCGGAAGAGAGCAAACCGTATGCCTATCGCGTGGACACGCTGGGCCCGGGCAATTCGCCGAGGCTGCTGTACCGGGTGTACGCCAGCGACGGACACGAAGAACTGGTGCGCGGCGCGGTATTTAATGAGCTGGATGTGCGCGCGCTACGGAATGACCTGATCGCCGTGGGCAACGATCCGCTGGTGAGCAACCGTATGGGCGGCTTGGGGCAAACGATCATTTGCCCATCGCTGCTATTCGATGAATTGGAAGTGAAGCGGGCGGACACGAGCAAGGAGAAGCTGCCGGAATATCCGGCGCCGGAGATGAAGTAGATTTCAGTTTTCAGTCTTCAGTTGTTAGTTTTCAGTTTTCAGTAAGGAAAGAGATGCGGACTGTGCTTGAGTTGTGGGGCGGGAGAGAAAGGCTTACGCAGAGGGCACGGAGATCGCAGAGTTCGCAGAGAAGAGAGTAGAACCCAGAGGGATTCATCACATAAGAGACGTGCGACGCAAAATTGTCCTTCGCTGCGCGGGCTCCGCTCTGAACGACCGGGCTCGGTCGCCGCAATGACAGAGCAACGAACTTCATACGACAAATTGGGTATGGCTCCGGAAAGGCTTGTGGGAGCGGAGGAATGGAAGTAGGATGCGGGCAGGCCCGCCAGAACTCGGCGGGCTGGCAAAGGGAAGCGCCACGCCTGGCTCTGGACGACTTCACCCGAGGTTGAGTTCCGGAGGTTTGCCATGATTGCGGCCGTGATTCTCTCCGGCGGGTCCTCGAGCCGCATGGGCTCGCCAAAAGCTCTACTTCCCTACCAGGGCCGGTTGTTTCTGGAACATCTGCTGGAGGTGACGCAACACCCGAGGATTGGTGTGCGACGCGTGGTGTTTGGGGCGCACGCGGAACTGATCACGCGGACGGTGGCGGTGCCCGCAGACGAAATTGTGATTAATGAAGATTGGGAGCAGGGGCAGTTGAGTTCGTTGCACGCGGCGATGCGTAGTTTGCCGGCGGGGACGGATGGGCTGATGTTGTGCTTGATTGACCATCCGCTGATCAGCGCGGCGCTGGTGGATGAACTGGTGCAGGCGTTTTATGCATCGCGGGCGCCGATTGTGTTACCGGTTTTCGAGGGTAGGCGCGGGCATCCGGTGCTGTTTTCGGCGGCGATGTATGAGGAGTTGGAGAAGGCGCCAGTGAATGTGGGTGCACGGGCAGTGGTGTGGGCGCGGACGAAGGAAGTGTTTGAAGTGGGGACGACGGAGGAGGGGTGCGTACTGAATTTGAATGATCCGGAGGGGATGGAACGGGCTATGGGGTCGGGATGAGGGGAGTTATCAGTTATTAGTTATTAGTTATTAGTTATTAGTTTTCAGTTTTCAGTCAGAGGCGGGAAATTTGAGGAGGTGAGGAGCTTAGAGGTTCGGAAGTTTAAGAGTGTAAGAGTAAAAGAGGGTAAGAGTGCAAGAGATTGGGACGTAGAGTTGTGGGAAGGGGTGAGTGGTTGCCACGATCCCTCCACTGCGTGCCGCAAAAGGCGCGGCACTCCGGTCGGGATGACAGATTTTGCGATGCCGCGAAAGGCGCGACATTGCGGTCCCTTCGATGTTCAGCGCTAGCGGGATGACAAATTGGGAGTCATGCGTGGGGCACTGGATGGCCTCACCCCTATAGGGGTGAGCTACAGGGCGTCGAGGTGGCGTAGGAGGGATTGTAGAGCGGCTTGGGCCAGGTGGGCCGCGTGATTAGAGGCTTCCGGTAGACCACCTATGGCAGTGGAGACGTGATCGGCGGTTATGGCGTTGAGTTCGTGGAGTTCCCTTCCCTGAATTAGTTCCGTTAACAACGAGGCGCAGGCGATCGAGGCGGTGCAGCCACGGCAGAGGAAACGCGCGGCAACGATGCGGGTGTGTTCGAGTTGGACGGAGAGTTGGAGGACATCGCCGCAGACGGGATTGGTGACTTCAATTTTGGCGGTGGGGTTGGGGAGTTCACCGGCGTTGCGGGGGGATTGGAAGTGATCGAGGAGGGTCGGGGAGAACATGGGGAGAGTATCGCAGCGAGTGGGTGGGAGTGTCGAGGGAACAGAGAGAGAGTCTTCAGTTGACAGTTTACAGTTCACAGTTTCGGAGGGAGAGAAAAGAGCAGAGAAGACATGTAACGCAGAGGCGCAGAGGTCGCAGAGAAGAATGGGAGGGATCCATCGGACAAAAAGCGTGCGATGCAAGACCGTACATCGCTTCGCGGACTCCGCTCTGAGTGACAGGGTCAGTTGGGCCATCGTTGTGCAGCGATCCCTCCGCTCCGTGCCGCAAAAAGCGCGACACTACGGTCGGGATGACAGAGTCTGCGATACCGCAAAAAAAAGCGCGGCACGGTGACTGGG
>CAYOOS010000215.1:0-2071 GCA_964405585.1 uncultured Acidobacteriaceae bacterium
TGGTGGTAGTACTGCGCTTCCCACATCTGGTGCTGGCCCACGTCGGTGACGACGATGGCTTCGCCTTTGGTGACTTTCCAAAGATCGTTGATGACATGCGCGGCGTAAAGATGGCCGCTGTCGGGAAGGCTCTGAATATCGCGAACGGCGGAATCGCCCTTAAGTTCTTTGATGTGGTCGAGCCAGGGGGAATGGTCGCGTTCGTGGACATGTGGCAGAAGTCTGCCCAGAGTTTCGCCGGCATCGCCGATCAGCGCCGCATCCACGTGGACGTTCTTGTTGATTTCCGCGCGATCCACTTCGATGTGGATTTTGTGGGCGTTGCGCGCATAGGTGCGAAGGTCGCCGGTAACGCGATCATCGAAGCGCATGCCCACGGCGATCAGCAAGTCAGCTTCCTGAATTGCGGTGTTCACCCACGCTTCGCCGTGCATGCCCATCATGCCGAGGTTCATGGGATCGCTGGCAGGGAAGCAGCCGATGCCGAGGAGCGTCATGGCCACGGGAATATTGCTGGTGCGAACGAAGTCCTCCAGCTTGCGCATCGCGCCGGAAACCATTACGCCGCGTCCAGCGAGGATTACTGGGCGCTTCGCCGTGTTAAGCAGTTCGACGGCGCGGTCAAATTCGACCTGATTGTGATTGTTGCGGATGCGCTTGGGCGGCAACTTCGGGCCGCACGTCTCCCAGTCGAATTCCGCCGAAGCCTGCTGCGCGTCCTTGGTGAAATCCACCAGCACAGGTCCCGGCCGTCCGGACTGGGCGATGATGAAGGCTTCGCGCAACGTGTGCGCAATATCTTCCGCGCGGGAGACTACCACGTTGTACTTGGTGATGGGCATGGTGATGCCCGTGATATCCACTTCCTGAAACGCATCGGAACCGAGCACCCTGCTGCTGACTTGCCCTGTGATGCACACCACCGGAGAAGAATCGAGCATGGCCGTGGCAATCCCCGTAACCATGTTGGTGGCGCCGGGGCCGGAAGTGGCCATGGCCACACCGATGCCGCCCGTGGCCCGCGCATAGCCATCGGCCATGTGCGTCGCGCCCTGTTCGTGGCGCACCAGGATGTGATGGAGCTTGGACTTGCCGAGCGCGTCGTACACCGGAAGAATCGCGCCGCCGGGATAACCAAAGATGTGACGCACGCCGAGGCGCGTCAGGGTCTCGCAAAGAATTTCCGCACCAGTCATCTTCATAGTGGTCTCCCCGTGGATCCCGTTAGGGAACCGGATGAAAAACTGTCGGGCAGGGAAGTTACCGCGCCCAAAGAAGAGGATGAGACCAGGTAGGCATACTTCGCCATGACGCCGCTGGTGAATCGCGGTTTTGGCGCTTTCCAGGAAGCGAGACGTCTCTGGATTTCGGCGTCGGTCAACTCGACGGAAAGTGTGCGCTTGGGGACATCAAACACGATCGTATCGCCATCCTGAATCGCGGCGATGGGGCCGCCCACAATGGCTTCTGGAGCCACGTGCCCCGCCATCAACCCATGCGTTGCGCCAGAAAAGCGGCCGTCCGTCAGCAGGGCGACGGAATCACCGAGCCCCGCGCCGACGAGAGCAGCGGTCACCACAAGCATTTCCCGCATGCCGGGTCCACCGCGCGGGCCCTCGTAACGAATCACCACTACATCGCCCGCCTTGATCTTGCCGCTGCTGATCGCCGCAAACGCCGCTTCTTCATCATCAAAAACGCGCGCGGGTCCCCGGAAGTTCAGAGTATTGTGCCCGGCGACCTTGATCACGCAGCCCTCCGGCGCAAGATTGCCGTGAAGTATGACTAAGCCGCCCGTCGCTTTGAGCGGGTTGTTTTTGGTGTGGACAACTTCCTGGCCCGCGGTTTCTTTTGCGGCGGCCGCTTCTTCAGCAATGTTGCGGCCCGTGACGGTGATGGCTTCTCCCTTGAGGAGGCCAGCTTCAAGCATACGCTTTGCGACGAGCGGAGTGCCGCCTGCTGCATATAGATCGACTGCGACAAATCGTCCTCCAGGTTTTAGATCAGCGAGGATGGGCGTTCGCGAACTGATTCGATCAAAATCGTCAATGGAAAGGGGAATGCCTGCTTC
>CAYOOS010000215.1:2171-7321 GCA_964405585.1 uncultured Acidobacteriaceae bacterium
ACCGTCAAAAAGATTGCCGCGAGCGACGAGTTCGATGGAATCGGCGATGACTTCGCGACTGATCAGGGAAGTGCGCATGCCTTCCGTTCCCATGGTGATGCCGTCAGAAATGGAAACGGTGTTGAATTCCAACGGCGTTCCGCCCGCGGCGCGAATGCCGGCACGAACGTGCTCCGCAAGTTCGCGAAGGTGATAGTTGCAGGGTCCGATTTCGATCCAGGTGTTGGCGATGCCGATGAGCGGCTTGGTGAAATCGTCGTCCTTCAATCCTGAGGCGCGGAGCATGGCGCGAGCGGGGGCGCGATTATTGCCATCCACGAGAGCGGAACTGCGGGACTTCAACGAACGATCGGTCACAACGGCATCCCCCAAACTGCGCATCACCTGCAAAAAACAAATCTGGGCCATCACCCCGTCTGGAGGATGGCCCAAAAACTCCAGAGCTGCCAAACACAAGAAAACCCCACGGGGGAGTGGCCGAGCGTGGATACACCCCCGACAACTTATAGATTGAAGGAAACAAGCCGATGAGTCAAATTAATAGAAATGCTACTTAAAATAAGAATTGATTATGAGCAAACCAGGGTTGCCCGCCCACTGGTCTGGGCCATTGAATTACTCCGACCCGTCGAGATCGCACTGCCTGGAATTTCAGGAAAATAATTCTCAGGTGCATCCCATGGGGTGAGGCAGGCATCCATAAGGAAATATGACGACGGTGCACGCAGTCGAGGTCTCATCCCGAGCAACTTCCTCAACCTACGAAGAGTTCGTTAACCCGCAGTGGGTCTCACTGCTTAACCTCCTGGACATGAACGTGGAATACGAACGCTGTTCCGGAGCCGAGCTTTTTACGCGTGACGGCCGCCGAATCCTGGACTTCCTGTCCGGGTACTGCGTCCACAATACCGGTCACAATCATCCTTATATTGTGCAGGCGTTGAAGGACGAACTGGACAAGAGCGGGCCGGCGATGCTGCAAAGCCACGTCCCTGAGATTGCCGGTGAACTGGCGCAACGTCTCTGCAAGATGGCAGGTGGCGGATTAAAGAAAGTTTATTTCGGCAGCAGCGGCAGCGAAGGCGTGGAAGCGGCTATCAAGTTTGCGCGGGCCAACACGGGCCGGGCAGGCATCGTCTTTGCCAAGAGCAGCTTTCACGGACTGACGGCGGGCGCCCTGTCTCTGATGGACGACCCCTTCTGGCGCGAAGGCTTCGGTCCTCTGCTGGCGGATACGACGGGCGTCGCGTTTGGAGACGTCGAGTTTATGGAAAGGGTGCTGGCCAGCAAGAAGCATGCAGCTTTTATCGTTGAGCCTCTCCAAGCCGAAGCGGGAATTCACGTGCCGTCGCGCGGTTACTTGCAAGCCGCGCAAGAGCTCTGTCATCGCTACGGGAGCCTGTTCGTTCTCGACGAAGTTCAGACCGGTATGTATCGCACGGGAACTTTTCTTGCCGCTCATCAATTCGACGTGCAGCCTGACATGGTGGTGCTCGCAAAGGCGCTGAGTGGCGGCCTGATGCCCGTGAGTGCCGTGCTGATGACCGACAAGGTGTACGCCGGCGTCTACTCTTCTCTGCGGCGCGCGATCGTGCACACGTCCACGTTCAGCGAGAACAGCCTCTCCATGCGCGCGGGACTCGCCACCCTCGACGTGCTCGAAAAAGAGAATCTGGGGCCGCGAGCTTTGCAACTGGGCGAGAAATTCCGTGCCAGCCTGCGCGCCGAACTAGCGCCATTTGAAATGGTGAAGGAAGTGCGTGGCATGGGCCTGCTCTCCGGAATCGAGTTCACTGCGCCCAGGAAGCTCTCTTTGCGCGCGCCGTTTGAAGCGTTCCGCAGAATTCATCCGGCCATGTTCGGGCAAATCGTGGTCATGCGCATGTTCCGCGACAAGAATATTTTGACGCAGATCTGTGGCAATAACTTCATGGTTCTGAAAGCCGCGCCTCCGCTGGTCGTGGAAGAAAAACAATTGGACGAATTTGTGGCGGCGATACGCGATGTCGTGGCTGCGGCGCACACTTCCGCGGGATTTTGGAGCGAAGCCCTGGGCCTGGCGAAGCGCGCGGTCAAAATCTGACAGTTTGTTGACATCCTTTTGATTGGTTCAAGGCGGAGTGGTCCGATACTTGAGGCGCGGAGGGCGCCGGAAACCGTAATGCAGAATAAGACAGATGTCTTTGTGGTGGGTGGCGGGCCGGCGGGTCTGGTAGCCGCCATGGCGGCGCGCAAGAAAGGCTTCACTGTTACGCTGGCGGATGGCGCGGAGCCTCCCATCGACAAACCTTGCGGCGAGGGCTTGATGCCAGAAACGCAGGCAGCGCTCCGCGAATTGGACGTCATTCCGGCTAGCGGTGACGGCTATGAGTTCCGCGGAATTCAATTCATCCAGATAAATAAAAGATTCGCGGCGAATTTTCCCGAAGGGCGTGGAATAGGGCTACGGCGACCCATCCTCCATGCCATGCTCGTCTCCCAAGCCGAAAAACGTGGCGTGCGTTTGCTTTGGAAAACCCCGGTATCGGGAATAACTTCCCATGGCGTGCAACTGAAAAGCGATTTTGTATCAGCTCGCTGGATTGTGGGCGCCGATGGCAGCAGTTCTCGAGTGCGGCGTTGGAGCGGACTGGATGATATTGCCCGGCGCACACAGCGCTTCGCCACCCGGCGGCATTTTCGAGTGCGGCCCTGGTCGGATTACATGGAGATTTACTGGACCAAACGGGCGCAAGCTTATGTCACGCCGATTGGCCGGGAAGAAGTCTGCATCGTCGTGATGGCCGAAAAGCAGGAGGAAGCGGGCTTCGCGAAGGTATTTGGAGAATTGCCGGAGTTGCGCGAGCGATTATGCGGTGCGGAACTGGCTAGCCGGGAACGCGGCGCGATCACGGTGATGTTCCGGCTCAAAAACGTCGCGCGCGAAAACGTAGCCTTGGTCGGCGACGCTTCTGGTGGAGTCGATGCCATCACCGGAGAAGGTCTGCGGTTGGCGTTCCATCAATCGCTGGCGCTGGCGCAAGCGATGGAAGCTAACGATATGCAAGGTTACGAATTAGCTCACCGCGAACTGGGTCGGCGTCCCATGAGGATGGGAAAACTGCTTCTGCTCTTGGGCCGCAACGAGTCATTGCGTCAAAGATCATTCGGCGCATTGGCGGCGAAGCCACGGTTGTTTGAGGACTTGCTGGCGATTCACATGGGCCGGGCGACTCCCGCACAGATGGTGAGTACCGGCGTGCGACTAGGCTGGCGATTCCTGTCCGCCTGATCAGAAAAAGAAGGAGCGTTATGCGAATTTCGGGCTGGAAATCGTTGGGAATCAGCGCCGGCGCGCTGGCCGGTCTGGTGATGTTTCTTTCCGCGAGCGCAGCGCCACCCAAAGTGTCCTTGGAGCAGGCCGCGCCCACGGCATCCTCGAAACTTTCCCTGGTGGTGGACCCGGACCAATCCAAGGTCCGCTGGACGGTGGACAGCACCCTGCACACGGTACATGGTACATTCAACCTGAAAAGCGGAAACTTGCACGTTGATCCGGAAACCGGAAAAGCGGCGGGCGAAATTATCGTGCTGACAACCAGCGGCGACAGCGGCAACAGTTCGCGTGACGAAAAAATGCACAAAGTCGTCCTGGAAAGTGCCAAATACCCCGATGCGGTGTTCCGGCCGACGCAGCTGGAAGGGAAACTGGCAACTTCGGGGACCAACGATGTAAAGTTGCACGGAGTCTTTATCCTCCATGGAAGCGAGCACGAACTGATCGTGCCGGTTCACGCGGAGATGAGCAGCGGCAAATGGAATGGTGAGGCAAAGTTTGAGGTCCCGTACGTCCAGTGGGGATTGAAAGATCCGAGCAACTGGTTGCTGAAAGTGAAGCCCGCGGTGCAGGTGGATCTGGATCTGGTGGGTACGTGGAAGAGCGGAGAATAGGCCAAGCACGATACGTAGTGAGGCATACTGCGCGAATATTTGGGTAATTTTCGACTAAACCCGCAATCATGGCATCCCCTCGTGCACGACGAGCTTTTCATTTGCATATCTCTGGCGCTTCCTCCAATATTGAATGTTTGGGCTACGGCCAGGGAACGATGTCGCTTTAGCCTGTACAGTTCCACTCAAAACTCAACCGAGGAATTTCATGGAAAAACCAACGAAGATTGCTGCGCCGCGTGGAAAACTTGGGATTCTGGTGCCGGGAATGGGCGCGGTTGCCACGACGTTTATGGCCGGCGTCGAACTGGTGCGCAAGAAGCAGGCCCAGCCGGTCGGCTCGCTCACGCAAATGGCCACGATTCGCCTGGGTAAGCGCACGGACGGGCGTTCGCCGAAAATCAAGGATTTCGTGAAGCTGGCCAGGTTGGACGACATCGTGTTCGGCGGATGGGATATTTTCCCCGACAGCGCTTACGAGGCGGCGGCGAAGGCTGGCGTGCTGGATGCACACCATCTCGCGCTGGTGAAGTCGTTCCTCTCGAAAATCAAGCCGATGACGGCGGCGTTTGACCACGAATACGTGAAAATGCTGGACGGCAAGAATGTGAAGAAGGGCAAGACAAAGTACGACATCGCGCTGCAGGTGAAGGACGACATCGCGAAGTTCAAGAAGAAGCATGGCTGTTCGCGCCTGGTGATGCTGTGGTGCGGCTCAACGGAAGTGTTTATGAAGCCGCACGAAGTCCACTCCACGCCCGAAAAATTTGAAGAGGCGATGAGGACGAATCATCCGGCCATTGCGCCCTCCATGCTGTACGCCTGGGCCGCCATTACCAGCGGCATCGCGTATGGAAACGGGGCGCCGAACCTGACCGTGGACGTGCCCGCAATGCAGCAATTGGCGTTGGAGCACAACGTTCCCATCATGGGCAAGGATTTCAAAACCGGGCAGACGATGATGAAGACGGTTCTGGCACCCGCGTTCAAGGCGCGCATGCTGGGACTCAGCGGGTGGTTTTCGACCAACATCCTGGGAAATCGCGACGGCGAAGTTCTCGAGGATCCCGGCTCCTTCAAGACGAAGGAAGAATCAAAGCTGGGCGCGCTGGAATTTATTCTGCAGCCGCACCTGTATCCGGAGCTGTACAAGAAGATTTTTCATAAGGTGCGCATCAACTACTACCCGCCGCGCGGCGACAACAAAGAGGGCTGGGACA
>CAYOOS010000216.1:0-7236 GCA_964405585.1 uncultured Acidobacteriaceae bacterium
CGGGAGTACTCCCCAAGAAGGCCATCATCGAGAAGGTCACCGCCACGATCGAAACGATGATTGGCAAGATTGCGCGGCCGAAGCGTATTCACATTGTGCCGGACATGCCCAAGACGCGCTCTGGCAAAATCATGCGCCGCGTCCTGGCCGCCATTTCAAACCACATGGACACCGGAGACATCACCACGCTGGCCAACCCGGATATCGTCGAACAAGTCCGCCAGATTGTGCAGGGACGCGACATCATGCCGCTGAACGAAGGCCCGGAAGATATCAAGCTGTTCGGGGACGAACGATAACGCATCCGCGCGGAGGGCGAGCACTGCTTGACCGCGTCTCGGGTGGACGCAAACGATTCCGTGAATTCAGTATGACTTACTTATGGTTGAGGAACAGCCAGAGAGGCTCCGCACATCTGCTCGGTCGCCGTCTTCACATCCAAGTCCAACTGCGCGCTTCGCCAGCCTTTTGTTGAACATACCTGCCACGCTTCCAGGCCCAGCGCCCCGTGCAGGTCCGCGCCTGCCATGTTTGCGCCATCCAGGTGCGCCTGCCGCAGGATGGCTCCCGCGAACGTCGCGCCGCGCAAGTCCGTCTTGGACATGTCCGCTTCCAGCAGGATTGTCCCCTTGAACTGCGCCCCGGTCATGTTTGCGCCCGCAAGTTTCGCAGCCGATAAATCGGTCTGATCCAGCATGGCCAGGGATAGCACGGACAATTCCGCCTTCACGTCGCGCAAATCCGCGTGCGACAAATCCGCCCGCAAAAGGTTGGCCTGCCGCAAATTCACCGAGTACAGGGTGGCGTGATCGAGGTTCGCCGTCGTCAGTACGGCTCCTTCCAGGTTTGCATAGGACATATCCGAACCGCGAAAATCCGCGCCCGCAAAATTCGCTCCTTGCGCGTCTGCCGACACCAGGTTTGCCTTGCTTGCCTGCAGCCGGTCCATGTTTGCGGACCGCAACAATCCTTCTCTAAGGTTCACGCCCCGGAAATCCGCTTCCGAAAGGCTTGCGCCTTCCAGGTTCGCGCGCCACATGCGCGCATTCGGAAACGCCGCGTGATAACCGCGCGCGTAGCGGAGGTTGATTTCGTTTAGACGCGGCCCAGGTGCGTCGTTCGTCCCCGCGTCGCTGCTGACGGCCTTTGCCGGCGTCGCCTGGACGCTCTCCTCCGTAATATCGGCATAAGGCCGGAAGCCTACGGATCGAAACGCAATGGCCGCCCATCGCCGCGGATCGCCCTGGCCGACCTCAGGCCGGATGTTCGCGTCAGCGGGCAAGCCCCGAATCACACCCAGAGAAAGCAGAAGCAGCACCAAACCAGCCGCCACGGGTACACGCACGGCCGAAAGCACATCGTGCAGGAAATGCGGCGTGCTCTCATCGTTCCAGTCGCCCGGACGCAGCACTCGCGCCACGATGCGAGGCGTTCCGCAAGCCGCCGCGCTAGCCAGCGTTATCAGGAACACGTGCAAGAGCGTCCCGCGGTAGTCCTGCATCACCAGATAGCGAAGCCATAGAAAGAAGAGCACGGCGGGCACGGCCCAATACACCAGCAGCCGCGCCATCACACTCTCTACCTGCGCTATCGGCGAGCGCGGATCGCGCGACCACTGCAGGTGCGGCCGGATCGGCCCGACCAGATACCAACGGCCATCCTTCTCTGGCGTTTGGCCATCCGGAAACACCGCGGGCAATGCGCCCATGCTTCCCCACAAACGCAGCAAGAGGAACTGCAGGCGGAGATACAAAACCGTCAGCAGAAGCGGCGCGCCCAGATAGAATCCCTGCAACGGCAGAATATTTGGAATCCGCGAGGTCGGCGTCGCGGATAAATCCAGCAGCAACCGCACATCCGTCGTCAGCGCCATCAGCGCGCACGTGGCCAGGCACATCCCCATCAGCAACATGTAAAATCCGCGCGCGGACTGCGTCGCTTCCGCAATCGTTTTTCCACCGTCGTGCGCAGACACCGCTTCCGGCAGGGTCGCATCGAACAGGTTTGTCCAACCCAGTAGTCCCACCCACAATCCTTGCGCGCCATACAGATTCGCGCCCATCAAGTTTGCGCCGGAAAACTCCGCGCCCAACAGGTTGGCTTCACGCAGGTCGGCTTCCACCAGATTCGCCCCGCGCAAATTGGACATGGAAAGGTCGGCGCCGCGCAAGTTCACTTTTTGCAATTGCGCGCACTGCAAGTTCACGCCCGTCAGGTCCGCGCCCGCCAGATCTGCTCCGGCAAAGTCGCCGCGCACGCCCGCAGTTCCTCCGCTTTCTACCCACTGGCGGTGCTGGTCCAGAACTTCCGCAAAGATCAGCAGGTCGGCGCCAACAGAGCGGGATTCCATCAGCGGTTCTTCAGGCGGCGCTTCAGGACTTGCCTCCTGCTTCTCCCGCTTTTCGGAAGGGTTTGCGATCAGTCCGTTTTCCGTCTGCGTCACTTGCGTTGCGCGGGGTTCCAGCGGCACTTCGACAATGCGCGTTTCCCGCGATTCAGCGGGTATTTTGGCCTGTTTGGTTTCCAGCAAGGGTTCCTTTTCCGGGTTCTGCGCCGAATCCTCTTCCGACATCTGCACTTCCAGCAATGCCAGAATCTGCGACTCGATTTCCGGATGAGGCGCGACGGTTCCGAACTCAGAGAGTTCCTGCGGCGTTGCCAAACGTTCCGCAACGCGCTCGAGGAAATGTTCCTTGGACCCTTCTTTGCGTTGATTCGCCGGCGTATCCGGCATGGCACTATCCTGTGGCCCTTAAACCAGAAGGCCTATGAGATTCCCCCGGGCGGGATCGGGCTTCAGTCCATCATGACCTATGACCCCATGGAAATCGCCTGACCTAAAGTACAGGGGACACCTGAGCTACACTCTGCCTTGCGATGCCGCGTGAGGGAACTCTAGAGCAAGTTTTTTCTGATGGGAAGTTAGCAACACGAAGCCGGAAAGGCTAATTCTGGAGTTTTGACTGTGGGCTCAGAACTACGTACGGAGGACTAAATAATCTGCGAGCTAAACGACCGCAAACAAACAACTGCCGGGGCGCTCCGCTGAGGGGCCGAGGCACCCCGGCTATTCCCGCCCGCCTCCGCAGTGAGCGAGCAAGGAACTTGTACAGAATCTCTACTCGCGCAAACGCGCCAGTTACATTTCTTCAGCGCCGCGCAGAAACTCGTACCGCTCGATCGCCGCGACTACGCCGATGGCGCCTTCGTCGCGGGGTTCCGTCCTCTGCACGCGGCCCAGGCAGCGCACGCGCACCGGCCCGGCCAGCGTGATTTCGTTGGGCAATGTCAGCAGAATCTCGACAGGAGAGCCTTCTTTAACATCCTTGGAAAGGAAGAAATAAACCCCGCGGGAGCTGACATCGCGGGATTCGGTCATCGTTTCGCCAACCGCCGCACCCGTTGTCCATCTCACGGTAAGCGGCAGCCGCATGGAAAATCTCTGAGTAGTGCGGCGTTCGGACCCGGTCAAGGCATACCTCCATGTTCGAAGGAACGAGTGTAGCCGGGGTGGGGCCAGGGAACAATAGAACTCGGGATTCAAATTCAATCCGGGCCAGAAAGGTACCAATGTACTAGAACGAGTAAACTCCCGTCCTAATTTCTGAAAGTTCCCTCATTTCAGGAGTTTAACCGGACTGCTACAACCTGCTGATTAGGCAGGACTTGCCCGTCCCCTGGCGAACCGCGATGGCAGCCCTCAGAATCCCAGCCGCACTGCGAATTGAAACGCCCGGGGGCCGCCCGAACCGAAGAAGCCGCCCGCTGTGCTTACCGGGGCAAAGAAGGAGGAATCATTCCCGCTGCCTACGGGGTTCAGTGTGATGTTTCGCCCAGAAAAATTGCTATTGGAAAACCCCCGTACATTGGTGGCATTGAAGAGGTTGAACGCCTCCGCAATCAGGTCCAGGTGTATGCGCTCGCGAATCGCAATGCTTTTCTTCAGGCGCATGTCCAGCGAACGGAAAGGGCTGTAGAAATCGATGCCGTCCGGGACGTTTTGGAGTTGCGAACCTGCCCGGCAGGGTGCGGGCGCGGGGCAGACCGGCAGGGCGTTGTACGTGTTGATGTACTGATTCAGTTGGTTGCTGTTCTTAACGTCGCGCCCGAGGGCGTTCCTGGGCAATATCGGCAGCCGCGCGTCTTCCGTGGACCCGGTAATCGTCGTCAGTCCCGGCACCAAAGTATCCGCGGGCACTCCCGATCCATAGGTATAGATCGGCGAGAGCGAGAAGCCCCAAGGCATGTCAATATTCCCATACAACGTGAGCCGGTTTCGCTCATCCGTGGCCGCATACCCCTTCTCCCGTGCGAGCCCCGCCGTGCCTTCCGCCAGGTTGATCTCCTCCACCGCATTGTAGGAAGGCACCTGATCGTCGTCGGAATAGTCGAGCGTTTTCGATAGCGTGTAGCTGGCGTTGAAAAGGTAAGTGAATTTTCCCAACCTTACCGGGCGGTTCTGCAAACTCACCAGCAACCCGTCGTACCACGATTTCGCCGCCGAGGTTGCCAAAGTTACATTGTCGGAGATTCCCGTAAGCGGGTCCGTCACGGTGCAGGGGATGTTGCTTCCTGGACAGGAAATGTACGGTGAAGTTGAAGTTGTGCTGCGCAGATACTGCGCGATCAACTCCCTCTGCCCGAACACGTGCAGGCCATCCGCCGTCAGCACCCAGTTCGCGCCCAGTTGCTGTTGAACCCCCAGCGAAGTCTGCTGGAACAGGGGGTGATGAGCATTCTTGTCCACCAGGATGATGCCGACGCCGCCGGTTTGACTTTGCCCGCTGAACGGATTCGCCAGCGTGGGACTTCCCAGAGCAAAGCTCGCTCCGGGCACGAAGCAGGTGTTCAGATCCGGAGGATTGGGATCACCTGGAAAGGTGCAGAAGGAGCCGGAGAATTGCTGGACCGCCAGTGCGCGATCATCCTGCACACGCTCGTAGCCCGGCACTTCCAAGATGATGCGGTCGTAATAAACACCATAACCGCCGCGCACCACTGTCCTGCCGCGCCCGAACGGGTCATAGGCAAAACCGACGCGCGGGCCGAAGTCCTTCTTGTCCGGTGAGTGGTTCTCATTCAACACGTTTCTCATCCACACGCAGGGTTGTGTCGGCTGCTGGGTAAGGTTCGGGCACGCATCATAGGAAGAACCTGTCGCGGTTGCATCTGTGTCGTACTCCCAGCGCAGCCCCAAGTTCAAGGTCAGCTTTCGCGTCACGCGCCAGTCATCCTGCGTGTAAAGCCCGAAGTAGCTGTTCGTAATAGGCGGAATCGGCACCGGTTCCACGGGCGCCACGCTTTTCAACGCCACCGCGATGGGAATATCCAGGTCGTTGATCACGCCATCGCCATTCAGATCCTGGAAGCCGAAATTTGATGTGAGTATCACGGACCCGCTTCCGAACGGATTGATCTCTCCGAATGCGTTGTAGTGCTGATACTCCGCACCCATGCGCAGGTTGTGTTTTCCCAACGACCAGGAAAACGCGTCTCGTAACTGGTAGCGGTTCAGGTGTGTGGATTGTGGCGTGTTGAAATTCACTCCATCCGCCAGCCCCGGGAACACGAGTTCCGTGGACAATCCCAGGCTCGGATCCGTTGTCGGCGCATCCTGGGCGAACGGAGGAATGTTGTTGAGGAAGGTGTCGAAGTGAAACAACACGGCGTTGACCTTGGTCGGCGAAATCGTGGACGTCCAAGACGCCACAAACGAGCTAAACCGGTTCAGCGAATTTTGCCGCTCCGCCGCCGTGCTCGCTGGGGTCGGCTCTGATGCCTCCGCTTCCGCCGTGTCCGTGGACCGGTTGAACGAGTATCGCGCCATCAGGGTATTCGCCGGATTTATCTGGTGATCCACACGCGTGGAAAACAGCGCATCCCGCAACGGCGCGGGCGCCGCCGTATTCAAGATCTGATCCGTAGCGAAATCGCGCGTGCCCGTCTGCACATCCGAATTCTGGTGACGGTATTCGCCGGAAGCGAACCACCAGGTTCTGTTCTTCACGAGCGGGCCGCCGATTGACCCACCATACTGCTGGCGGTCAAACGGAGGTGTCGGCAAGCTTCGGTCAAATGTTGCGGGGAGCGCCTGCAGATCGCGGTTGCGCACGAAGAAGAAGGCGTCGCCGTGGTATTCATTCGTGCCAGAACGCGTCACGATGTTAATGATGGAATTCCCCGACCGTCCCACCTCGGCCGTGTACCGGCTGGTGGCTATCTGGAATTCCTGAATGGAATCCTCTGGGAAATTCGACAACGTTCCTCCCACCACCTCGTCATTGTTGTCGCCGCCATCCACGGTGATATTTCCGCCGCGCCCAACTCCCCCCGCCGAGCTGACCTCGAGGGTGTTCGTCTTGGTTGGATCGAAATTGGGAGCCGGTGTGTTCCCGGGCACAAGATACGCCAACTCCAGAAAATTCCTGCCATTCAGCGGAATGCTCTGAATCGTCGCCGAAGTCACTTGTCCCTGAATCATGGATTGCGTCAATTCGATGGTGCTGGCTTCATCGCTCACGTTGACCGTCGTCGCTGTGGTCGCCACTCCCAGTTGCGCGTCCAGTGTCGTCGCGCGCCCCGCTTCCAGTTTCACGTCCGTGAATTTCCGTGGGGCCAGGCCGCTGGCCTCAATCTGCACCGTGTACTTCCCAGCGGGAACGTCCGGCAGCACATAGATGCCTTCAGCGTTGGACTGTGTTTCCCGCTGCGCCTGTGTCGCGTCGTTTGTCGCCGTCACTCGCGCGTTCGCCACCACGGCGCCGCTCACATCGCGCACAATGCCATTCAGAATCGTTGTGGGAACCTGCGCGCGCACGGCGGCGCTGAGTAGCAGCGCCAATCCCAGCAGAACCAGACCTGCACGAATGCGAATCTTTGGAGCGATCAACATAGATTTTTTCGCCTCGCAGAAATATGGAATAGGCTCGGCCTGACGAGCTTTCAAACACACCCATGCGCCGCCCGCTGATTCCGTCATGCAGCAGGTTCACTCTTATTTTTTCAATGGGCCAGCGTCCTGGAACACCCCGCGCGCTGGGCACCCCCCAGAAACTTGCGGGAGCATACGGGTTCTCTCCAGGCGAGGCAATACTTCAAAAACACTAGTTGCGACAGGATTGCAATAGGGATCTGCGTTTCTTGTAGGGAAACGGAGCTTTCGCTCCGCGAGGAATCAGGAATGGTCAATCAGGCGGTGGTGAATGGCGTACAGCGCCAGTTCCAGGCGGTCGGATA
>CAYOOS010000217.1:0-7187 GCA_964405585.1 uncultured Acidobacteriaceae bacterium
AGAATCTGTTTCGATTCAAATGTGTTGCCAAGAGTGGCATCCTGCGTGTTCACCGTTTGCGAGGCGGCTTCCACCTCCACAGTGGTAATCCCAGATGCAATCTGCAATTTGATGTCGTTCGTGGCAGGGTTCGAAACCAACAGCGCCAGTCCATTTTGTTTAAAGGTCGCAAATCCCGCTGCGCTCACCGTCAGAACGTACGTAGCTGGCCGCACATCCTGAAATTGGTAAAAGCCGTTCTTGTCCGTCTGCGTGCTCAAACTTACGCCGATCTCCGGACTAGCCAATGTCACCTGAGCCCCAGGAACCACGGAGCCATTCGGGTCCATAACTGTTCCGCGTAAAGACGTCGATCCAGCTTGTGGAAATCCAGAGACTGCACAAAACAACAGAATAAAAGCCAGGCAGCACAGCGAATAAACGCGCTTCATAAGACTTCACCCTTTCCCCCGACCACCTGAGCGGTCAGTGGTTCTATCGAGAGTCGAATCGTACATTTCCTTTTGATCGGCCACTCGCCGTTCTGAGCCTGGACCACCACGCCGTAAAACGGGAATGCGGGTGAAACTATCATTCTGAAAATGCCTGCCCCGCGTTCCACGGCACAACGCCCGAAAGTAGAACTATTCGCCTCTAATTCACCAGGCACCCCTGGCAACATCCACCACTGCCCAAAATACAAACTGGCACCGGTGGAAGAGATACCTCCCGCCAGCACCCGCTGAAGCACCGTTTTGCTCCGTGATGTAGTTCTGAAGAGGCAGGAACCCCAAACGCTCTTCCCTCGAGACTTGGCGGACCGGGAACAATTGCCCTTGCAATCTGGAAGCTCCCCCGGACCACCTCGCCACACCACGAATATCCCCGAAAGTTTTCAAATTCTTAGGCAAATCGGGGCTGGTGTCAAGAAAAGATCCTTGAATGGCTGGTAACGGAATTACGAATGATTGGACCCTTGGCCTACATCTTCCAAATTGCGGAGATTCACAACCCTCCCAGCCTTTGTTTTGTGCCCTATCGCTCTCTTTGCCGTTTTCGTTGTTCAGGACTTCCCGAAATGGAGCAGCCGCGCCTGTGTGATCGCCGTATTCGCCAGGATCGGCTCCAAAATGGCCCCAGTTACCTCGCCATCCAACCGTACCAACGATACGGCTTCCGCCCCGCGTGAAGCCTCCCTGCGTCCCAACGCAAACGTGGCTATGTTCACGCCATGTTTCCCCAGCGTCGTCCCGATATATCCGATCACCCCAGGCTCATCGTTGTTACGAAGGTAAAGCACCGTCCCTTCCAATTGAGCCTCCAGCGGAATTCCATCGATGTTGATGGCGCGCGGTGAGCCATCGTGCAAAACCGTGCCCTCCGCGCTGAACCCCGTCTCTCCCTCTTTTTCCGCCACGGCTGCCACCTCCAGCGTGTTGGGAAAGCCATGTTCTCGCCGCCGCGTTTCTTCTTCGACGGTCAGACCGCGCGCCGCTGCAATTGCGGGTGCGTTCACCACGTTCACCTTCTGATCGAGCACGGCATTCAACAGCCCCGCAAGCACGGCGCTGCGCAGAAGGTGCGTCCCAACTTCCGAGAGCTCCCCCGCATAGCGAATCCGTATCCGGGCCGGCCGCGTCACCGCCGCCTGCGAAACCAGCGACCCCAGTCTCTCCGCCAGCGTCAAGTACGGCCTCACGCGCCGGTATTGCTCCGGCGAAAGTGCTGGCAGGTTTACCGCGTTGCGGATCACTCCTTCCGCTAGGTAGTCTCGCACCTGCACCGCAACCTGAATCCCCAATTCCTCCTGCGCCTCCGCGGTCGAGCCGGCCACATGCGGCGTGCAAATCACGTTCGGCAAGCCGATCAGCGGTGAATTCTTTGGTGGCTCTTCGGCAAACACATCCAGCGCCGCGCCCGCAACCTGCCCACTCTTCAGCGCCGCCGCCAGGTCTGCTTCGTTGATCAGTTCGCCTCGCGCCGCGTTCACGATCCTCACGCCCTTTTTCATCTGCGCAATCGTGGCGACATTGATCATGTTCTGGGTTTGCGGGCTGACCGCCGTGTGCAGCGAAATAAAATCGCTCTCCGCAAGCAATTTCTCCAGCGGCATCAACTCCACCGATAGTTCCCGCGCCGCAGCCTCGCTGATGTAGGGATCGAACGCCACAATGCGCATGTCAAACGCCACCGCCCGCGTGGCCACTTCGCTTCCTATGCGGCCCAAGCCTACTAATCCTAGAGTCTTCCCACGCACTTCCGCGCCGGACGATGACTTCTCCCATTTTCCTTCGCGCATCGCCGCATCGAATTTTGGCACTTGGCGCACCATCGCCAGCAGCAGTGCAAATGTATGCTCGGCCACACTCACCGAACTCCCGCCCGGCGTGCTCATCACCAGGACGCCCCGCTTGGTGGCCTCGTCCAGGTCAATGTTATCTACGCCAACTCCCGCGCGCCCCACCACGCGAAGATGAGGCGCCTTGTCCAACAACTCTGCCGTCACCTTCGTGGCGCTCCGCACGATCAATGCGTCCGCATCCGCCAGCTCGCCCTGAAGTGTCTCCTTCGTCGTCTGCACGATGTGCCAGCCGGTTTTCTTCAGGAGTTCCACTCCGCGCTCGCTGATCTTGTCTGCAACGATGACTTTCATGAGTCCTCTTTTCGGGTAGGAGCCGTCGTCCACTCCCTGCCGGTCTCCTCCCAGTATGGAAAACTAACCAAAGTACTGTGCGGCTCGCTGCATGTCAATTGCAGCCCGCAGGAGAAATCTAAATGTTCGCTATTCGTGTCTGTTATAGTTCTCAAAAGGGAGTTGCCATGAGCTTTTCCGAAAAGATACAGAAAGATATTGTCACGGCCATGAAAGCCAAGGATGAGCTGCGCCTCAGCGTCCTGCGCATGGTGAAATCCGCCGTGCAGCTCAAGGAAGTCGAGAAATTGCGCGCGCTGGATGATGCCGAATCCATTCAACTCCTCCAGACGCTCCTCAAGCAGCGCAAGGAATCCATCGATCAATTTACCAAAGGCGGCCGCATGGATCTTGTCGAAAAGGAAACCAAGGAACTGGCGATTATCGAAAGTTATTTGCCTGCCGGCGCCTCCGAAGCCGAGATGGACGCCGCCGTGACCCAAGCCATTGCCGATACCAAAGCAGCCTCCCTCAAGCAGATGGGCGCCGTCGTCAAGGCCGCCAAAGAAATTCTCACGGGAAAGACGGTTGACGGCAAGGCTCTAAGTGACCGCGTTCGCGACCGCCTCTCCAAACTCGGCTGATCGTTTCGCACTCGCGTGCGGTTGAAGCGATTTCCATGTCTCTACCGGAATCCATTCCCGTCCGTTACTCTGAAGAAGACGCAGGCTACGTCAGCGTGCGCCCGGTGGTGAAACAGGTTTTCCGTCTTAACGAACTGGCGGATATGGTCGTCAGCATTGCCGGTAAGGACCCCGCTCGCGTGCACCAAATCTTCCGCAGCGGCACTGCGGTCTACAACGGCTACCGCTACTGGTGGGAGAGCATTGCGGCGGAACCGTCGGAGATTGCAGCGCTCCTTGCTCCTTTCCCCGGCGATGATCCTGCTCGACCATTCGCCCCATCCCAAGCCACCGCCGCGGTTCTCGAGATTGGCGGCGGGACGCAACGCCATGTCGTCGAAATCACACGCAAAGAGGCTTCCGCAAAGAAATTCCTGGCAAAGTTAACGCCCTGGCAGGTCCTCCTGCAAAACATCGCCAGCCATCCGGCCCGCTACGAAAAATACTCCCACGCCCGCCGCGCCGATCTTTTCCGCGTCTCCCTGCCTTATGACGGCGCCCAGCAATTGGTCGCAACCCTCCTCGAAGCCGCCCCGCGCCACCTCCACCACCGCTGGAGCAATCTCAAACCTCCGGCTACGATTACTTTTGTGATTCCCCGCTAGAATCCGGGGGCTTGCGAACCCCTCAGCTCCCCTTCGGCTTGAGCACGGCAGTGCTCCGCTCGTCCGACGCAATGATGCGGTAAAACTTCTTCAGCTGATCCAGCTTTTCGACCGGCACGCTCAACTCCTTCAACTCAAGCGTGCGTGTGTACACCAGTGCGCCATCTTTCACTTCGCACTTGCTGTGATAACTTCCGAAAGAGTATTCGGCGTCCGCGGCCAGGGGCAATTCGTCAACTTCATATCCTGGCGGCAATTTGATTTCCACGGTATCGACATTCTTCATCGGTCCACCGAATTCCACGGGATATCTGCGAGGTTCCTTCTTCTCCAGGATGTCGCTCGACCAGTTCCCAACTACCCTTGGACGCACCAGCAGCAGGTTTCCCGCCCCTTTCGCGTAATTGATGGCTTCAAACGAATAGATGTATTCAAGCGGCAGATCGTGAACATCCAGATTGCCCACTTTCGCCGAAGTGATCTGAAACATCCCCAACGATTGTGACAGGAGCGACTCAAGGTGTTTGATCCGGTCCGCGTCCTTGGTCGCAAAGCGCAGCTCATAGCGCTGCTCATCCGCCAAGTCTCCCCGTAGAATTTCTGTCACATCGCCGCTCACTGCCCCATCCGGCGACAGCTTCAACTTGGCGATCCGCCGCTGTCCGCTCGAGGAAGTTGCAAGCTGCGGTACATGGATCAGTTCCCCGCCGTCTTCAGTCACAAGCAACCCGTAATTGTCCTGAAGTTCTCCCTCCAGTTGGCCGAAGGGCGTGACTTCGCTAGTGGGATCGAAGATCAGAATCCTTCCCAGCTTTGGGTGATTGTAGATCTCCATAAGGGACGGATCCCTGACGTTATCTGGCAGCTGAATTCCCAGGATTACGTGGTCAAACCAGAATACATACGGCGGAGAGGTTGCTGTTACAGCGCCGCGAGTCGTATTGATGATGATCAGAGAAGAATCGACGCCAATCTCCTTGAGCATCGCGCTCATCAGCGTCGCCTTGTCTTTGCAATCCCCATAGCGGTGCGCATAGACATCCCGCGCTGCATGAGGCTGCCATCCGCCGATTCCGAGTTTGATGAAAACGTATCGAATGTCCTTTTGCATGAATGCGGCAATGGCCTGCATCTTTGCCAGCGTTGTGGGCGCCATGGCCGTCAGTTCCGCAACCTTCTGCTTCATCTCGGGTGATGGATCGCGTCTCCCTCGCAAAAGACTGGTTTCCCAGCGGCCCATGTCCGCCCAACCTTCAAATCCTTTCCCCCCCGAACCGCCTGCAGGGAAGAACGATACGATCATCTGTCCCGCGGAGCCTTCCAGCGGCGGCATTCTGTCCTCTTCGCGGATAGCCAGTATGTCCGTCACCACCCACAGCCACAGATTTGCTCCCGCCGTCGTCGGCTGAATCTCCGCATGGTTCGCCCAGGAAGCTTTGTACTCCCAGCCCGTGGGGAGCTGCAGCGAATATCGTGCTTCCTTCACGGGTATCTCCCTCTGAAAAAACCACCGCGTCTGCAAAATGTAAGGGTGCTCCTCTTTCTCGACTTCGTAGCCGACCACATTCCCGGGTTCTGCCGCAGGAATTCTAATCACCCGTTCCTTTTCATCACTGGCCAACTCCATGTAACCCAGTCCGGCGTACGACCGGTCTATTGCATCCTTATCTCTAACCTCATAGTCTTTGCCCTGCGCCGGGATGCACCATCCTCGTATTCCGGTGATCTTCGAGTTTGAATCGAAATACGCTCGCGCTTCACCGTACACTTTACCGCCCGGACGCAATATCTTGTACGCCCGCCGCTCGATGGTCTTTACCTTCCCTTCTGACTCCACGATCGTGATGTCCTCGGAGTACACTGCCACCGCGTCTGTTTTTTCATCGTGGGGCGGAAGCGGCGCCGTGGCGGCCGTATGCATCCAGACCGGCGCTTCCCAGTTCGGCGGGTCCCCGGCAAGAGCGTTCAGGGGATATAGCGTCGCGAGGCACGCCCACAGCACCGGTATCACAAAGCTACCTAATGTGAGTTCCCTGAGCTTAGTTACTTGCCGAAGCGCCACCGGGCTGAAGCACGATTTGTTTATCATCTTCGGTCCTCATCATCTGATAAAAGCCCCGCAACGCCGCATAGCTTTCTTTCGGCACCACGAGCAAATCTATGCGAAATTCTCGCCGGACCTGCAGATCGCCTTTCTGATTCTCAGCACTTAGTTTGTATTCCGCGACTTTGACATCCTCGTCGATCGGTTGGGGCAGAGTGGCAATCCTAAAATCAAGCGGCAAATCAATCCTGATGTCGTCGACTTTCTTAAACGGGTACGAATAGTAAACCGGGTAAACGCGATCAGCATGTTCGAACACGCGCTTCTCGTCCGCAGAAAATAGACTTACAGGGAGCAATGCTTTTCGTCCTGCCGAGGTGGCGAATCCTGGCACCTTCAGCGTGAACTCCGCCTTCAGCGGTTGGTCCGAACTCTTCCAGTCGGGTGCACTCGTAAGCTCTGGTTCGCTAGCCGCCCCCATCGATTCCTTCACTTCGTTTTCAAGAAACTTCTTCCGGCTGGTTTCATCTTCATTCCGCTCATCCAATCGCCGCGACATCCCCGCCAGGCCCGTCCACGTCACGATCAGCTTGCCTTCCAGTGAACCATCCTCCAGCAGCTTCAACTCGCCCTTCCGCTCGATCCGCGAAGCGTCGCTGGCTGGCACCTCCGTAGTGATCCACTTCCCGCCGTCCTTATCAAGCTTAAGGCCGAGTACTCCGGTTTCTTCCCAAGGCAGCAACCCAAAAGGTGCGAATGCCGCACCCGGATCGAAATACAAATCCTTGCCATCTAATTTCACCAGAACCACGTTCGCGTTCAGTTCCTGACTGTTCAGGCGTTCTTTGTGGAAGAAATACTTGTCGCGGGAAGATACAACGCACGGAGTGGCGCTAAATCCTGCCGCTCGCACCAATCCCATAAACAGCCATGTGATCTGCCCTTTGCTGCCGTACTGGTTTTTCCAGAGCTCTTCCACGTTGTTTGCGGAGTTCAGCTTATCCCGCTTCTGTTCTTCTTCCGTCTTGCTCTCCTCATAAGTCGTGTTGCGCACCTGTTGTGTGCGTGCGTAGATTTTCTGCAGCTTCACCATCGGAGCGTCGTTCGGTAACACGATTTGCGCCACCGCCTGCTCCATCGCCTTGCGCTTGTTCACGAACTCTTCGGCATGTCCGTTTTCCTTCTTCCCGATGTTGGCCCAGTATTTATCGGGATTAAAATCCATGGCGCCCTCGTAATAGATG
>CAYOOS010000218.1:0-7138 GCA_964405585.1 uncultured Acidobacteriaceae bacterium
GGTCTGGATTCGGCAACCTGAAGCGTAGACCAATATTCTTATTGACTGGGCGGGCTGGCCTTGCACTGTGGTTTCGATCTGGTAGGAACGCAAGTCAGGCTTTGAGCCAGCGCCACCGCCATACCCACCAAAGGAACCGCTCATAAAATAGCGAATCTGTACTGCTTCTGAATTGATGTCCTTGGGGAGGGCGATGGAAACGGTTGGAGCGTGGCTGGAATTCGGGGAGGTTTGTGGTTCCGCGGCGGCGAAAAACAACAACAAGCTCCAAACGCCGGCGAGATAAGGAACCATTTGGGTTCTCATAACAGCAAACATAGTTAAGTCTAAAACGAGTGTAGGGAATGAGCCAGCAATAAAAGAGAAGCGGATAATCCGTCAACGCCGCGCGGGCCAAAGGTGACCCGGGAGTCGCAAGATTCAGAAGCCGAACCAGGAAAAGTTCTCTCGAGAGGCGTGCACGTTAGTTGAGTCGCACCCGCGCACTCAGGCACAATCAAACGTTGCCTGACAATTGGAGTCCCTCGTGGCGCGCGTGAAAATTCTCAACATTGAAGCGGGCATGCCCACGGTGGAAGAAGCTCGCCAGATTCTCCTGGCCGAATTGAAGCAATCCAGGCAGAGCGATGTCGCCGCGGTGAAAATCATTCATGGCTACGGCTCGACAGGGAAGGGAGGCGCTTTGCGTGGGGCGCTGCGCACTTCGTTGCTGCGTCGCAAGAAGGAAGGCATGGTTACCCGCGTAATTTTCGGGGAAAAGTGGAGCGTCTTTGAGGAAGACGCGCGTTACGCCATCGAACATTGCCCCGATCTGCGCGGCGACCGCGATCTGAACCGGAGCAATGAAGGCATCACCATCGTGGTGCTGGTATAGTGTGAGTGCGCCACAATTGGTTGTCGAAATCGCCGGAAACTCATGTCCACGTCACCGAGCAATCCCGCTATACCCCCTTGGACGATCAAGCGCATTTTCCTACGCGCACTCCTCACCGCATTTGTGGCTTTCATAGTCGTCTATTTGGGTGACACTCTCTGGTTCCACGTCCGCTACCTCTTTCCCGCCGCAGGCCCCGCGACCGGCAGCGTCCACCGTGTCCGCCTTCTCGCCATACCTCTCAAGAACTACAAGATGGACTATGAAATTGATTCGCAGCAGCCAGAAGAAGACGTTCCCTGTGCGCACTCCCTGTTTTCCCAGGCTGGAATGCGCCCTTGCTGGTACGTGAAACGGCACGCCAACGATCCCATCCCTATGTAACCTTCGCGGATTCACGCTGCGGCGCTCCTGATCCGTCTTCTCGCCTCCCGTTGAACAGGGGCGCGGCGAATCTTGGCGTGGGTGCATGCAACCAGTTACAATAAAGTGATTGCACACATGCCGATGGAGTGGCTTGTGCGAGCAGGAACGCAATTTAGAGCCACCAGGAAGCGAAAAACTGTCCATGGATGTAGCCCAAGTACTTGACCGCGTCGTGGCGCGATTTATCGGCACGAAGCACGAACGCGACCTGAAGAAGCTCGAGCCCGTGGTTGCGGCGATAAACGCGAAGGAAGCGGAGACGCAGGCGCTGAGCGACGAGCAACTGAAGGAGCACTTTGCGGCGCTGAAGGCGCAAGTGCAAGAAAAACTGAAGGACAGCGATCCGTCGGAGGCTTCGTACAAAGAGGAGCTGAGGCGGACGCTGGAACCGGTGACCGTGGCGGCATTCGCATTGGTGCGAGAGGCGGGGCGGCGCTTCCTGAAGATGCGGCATTTCGACGTCCAGTTGATTGGCGGAATGGTGTTGCACGCCGGCAAAATTGCGGAAATGAAGACGGGAGAAGGAAAGACGCTGGTGGCGACGCTGCCCGCCGCGTTGAATGCGCTGGCGGGGAAAGGCGTGCACATCGTAACGGTGAACGACTACCTGGCGCGGCGCGACGCGGAGTGGATGAGCCCGCTGTACAAGGGATTGGGATTAACGGTGGGCGTAATCGTGCACGATCTGGATGACGAACAGAGGCGTGCGGCGTACGGAGCGGACTTGACGTACGGGACGAACAACGAGTTCGGATTCGATTACCTGCGCGACAACATGAAGTACGACTTGGCGAGTTGCGTGCAGCGCGGGCATCAATTCGCCATCGTGGACGAAGTGGACTCGATCCTGATTGACGAAGCGCGGACGCCGCTGATCATTTCGGGGCCTTCGGAAGAATCCACCGACAAGTATTTCAAGATCGACAAAATTATTCCCAAACTGATTCAGGACATCGATTACACGCTGGACGAAAAGCACCGCACGGCGACGCTGACGGAAGAAGGCTTCAGCAAATGCGAACGGCTGCTGGGGCTAGGAAATCTGTCGGACATCGGCAACGTGGAGATCATGCACCACGTGTACCAGGCGCTGCGGGCGCATTCGCTTTACAAGAACGACGTGGATTACGTGGTGAAAGACGGCGAAGTGATCATTGTGGACGAGTTCACGGGGCGGCAGATGCCGGGTCGGCGGTGGTCCGACGGATTGCACCAGGCGGTGGAAGCGAAGGAAGGCGTGAAGATCGAGCGGGAAAACCAGACTCTGGCGACGATCACGTTTCAGAATTATTTCCGCATGTACAAGAAGCTGTCCGGAATGACGGGAACGGCGGAAACAGAAGCGGCGGAATTCGGGAAAATTTACGATTTGGACGTAGTGGTGATTCCCACGAACCGGTTCCTGATTCGGAAGGAACACCGGGACGTGGTGTACCGCACGGAGAAGGAGAAATTCGAGGCGGTGGTGAACGGGGTGCTGCAGGAAGACAACACGCTGGCGAACGGGATCCGGCACTATCACGAACGAGGGCAACCCGTGCTGGTGGGGACGATCTCCATCGAGAAATCGGAGACGATTGCGGATTTGCTGAAGAAGGCCGGGGTACCGCACCAGGTGCTGAACGCAAAGCAGCACGAACGGGAATCGCGGATCGTGGCACAGGCGGGACGCAAGGGCGCGGTGACCGTGGCTACGAACATGGCCGGACGCGGCACGGACATTCTGCTGGGCGGGAATCCGGAGTCCATGACGCGCGAGCATTTCCTGAAAAACAAACTGGCGATACCATATGCGGCGGCTCCAGCGGTGATTGGTGGAGACAACGGTGCGGGGGATGCGGCGCAACCCGTGGTGCAGATGGTGCTGTTCCAGCATGAAGGGAAGATCTTTCAGGTGCCGCAGGACCAGTGGAAGCCCATGTACGACGCGTTCGCAGAGCAGTGCAAAGCCGAACACGATGAGGTAGTGGCAGTCGGGGGGCTGCACATTTTGGGCACGGAACGGCACGAGGCGCGGCGCATTGACAACCAGCTGCGCGGACGCGCGGGCCGCCAGGGAGACCCGGGGTCGTCGAGATTCTTTTTATCTCTGGAAGACGATTTGATGAGAATTTTCGGCGGGGAGCGCGTGAAGCAATTGATGTTCCGTCTGGGAATGACGGAAGGCGTGCCGATCGAGTCGCGGCTGATCTCCAGCCGGATTGAGAATGCGCAGAAATCGGTGGAAGCGCAGAACTTTGACGCCCGCAAACATTTGCTGGAATACGACGACGTGATGAACAAGCAGCGCGAAACGATCTATGCAATTCGAAGATCGGCGCTGGAGGGGAAAGATCAGCGGGATTACGTGCTGGGAATTGCGGAAGACGTGGCACTGGAAGCGGTAGACACGTATTGCCCGAAGGAGCAGCATCCCGGGCAGTGGAATGCCACGCAGTTTCTGGCGGAGATACACAGCCAGTTTGGAATTGACGCGAAGGCCGCGGGCGCGGATCCCGGGACGCTGAATCATCTGCAATTGGCGGACGCGACAGCGGAAGCGGTGAAGAACCGTTACGCGGAAAAAGAAAAGCAGTTCAGCCCGGACCTGCTGCGGTGGCTGGAGCGGCGCATCATTCTGGATGTGGTGGACACGCAGTGGAAGGATCACCTGCTCTCGCTGGACCACTTGAAGGAAGGGATCGGGCTGCGGGGCTACGGGCAAAAAGACCCCCTGGTGGAATTCAAGAAGGAAGCGTTCATTTTGTTTGAAGACATGATGACGCGGATTGACAACGAGACGGTGCGGTATTTGTTCCACGTGCAAATTCAGCAGAATGAGGCGCCTCCGCAAGCGAGAGAGCCGAGGCCGGAGACACCGCGTACGATGCCCGGCGCGGCTTCCGCGGCGGCTGCGAGCGCGGCGGCGCGTGCGACGGATGCTCCTGCACAGCGATTGCCGGATTTTGCGCGGGCGCTGGAACGGCGGCAAGAACGGCAGCAGAAGGATCTTCAGTACCAGACCGGCGCGGGACAGGCCGAAGCGCCGAAACCGGTGCGCGCGGGAGCGAAGGTGGGACGGAATGATCCTTGCCCGTGCGGGTCGGGGAAGAAGTATAAGAAGTGCCACGGGTCGAGCGTTTAAGGATGAAGAAGGGCAGTGCTGTTGGAATGGCGTTACGGAAGAGTAAGGCGAAGAAGTATAAAAGTATAAGAGTGAAAAAGTAAAAGAGTACAAGACCAAGGGCAGTGCCGGTCGAACTTTCAATAACGCACAATTGACTGGGGGAAGGATCAATTCATGCCACCGGGGACAATGCCGGGACAAATGCCGGAACGCCAGCCGATTCCGGGAGTGAAGAATCTAATTGCTGTGGCCAGCGGAAAAGGCGGCGTGGGGAAAACCACGGTGGCCGTGAACCTGGCGCTGGCGCTGGGGAAACTGGGCTACAAGGTGGGATTGCTGGACGCGGATGTATACGGGCCGAATGTGCCGATCATGCTGGGGTCCACGGGCGAGCCGATGGCGACGCCACAACAGCGCATCATTCCGGTGGTGGCGCAAGGCGTGAAGATGATTTCGATGGGGCTGCTGAATCCTGGGGACAAGCCGGTAATTTGGCGCGGGCCGATGCTGCACAGCGTCATCACGCAGTTTTTGCGGAGCGTGGAGTGGGGCGAGCTAGATTACCTGGTGATTGATTTGCCGCCAGGGACGGGCGATGTGCAGTTGACGCTGATCCAGACGGTGGCGGTGACGGGGGCAGTGGTGGTGACGACGCCTTCGACGGTGGCGTTGGCGGATGTGCGCAAGGCGATCGAGATGTTCCGGCAAGTGAATGTGGAAGTGCTGGGAGTGGTGGAGAACATGAGCACTTTCAAGTGCCCGCATTGCGGAGAGCCGATCGATATATTCGGGCATGGCGAGGGCGCGAAGACGGCAACGGAATATGGAGTGCCGGTGCTGGGCGAGGTGGAAATTGATCCGCGGATTCGCGTGGGAGGGGATACGGGGAAGCCCGTGGCGGCGCTGGGAGAATCGGCGCCGGCGGCACAGAGCTTGTATCGCATGACGAAGGCAATCGTGGCGCGAGTGGCGGAAGTGGCGGGGACCACTGGCGGGCCTACGGTGCAGATCGATTGAGCTGGGCAGTTGTGTCCAGTGGATTGTCGGTAGTTAAGAGAATGAGTTTCTTTGGGGCTAAAGCCCAGTTAGAGCTGTATGGTTAATGTCGGAGATGAAGCTCCGACCCCCGGTGCACGCACAGGGGATTTGATGTTAGGTAGTGCCCTCAAAAGCGGCGGCGAGCCGCCGCACTCCAAAAAAACGATCCAAGAGAGGCGGCGCTGGCTACAAAGTCGGATATCCTACCTAGTGCTATTCCGTGTGGGAACATTCCTGTCCAAGTCATCGTTCTGAAGAGTGAGGGCGTTTCGATGAGCGGATCCGTACCGGTCGAATCCAATCTTGAAGAACGTACCCGAGACACCCGCCTGGGAGTATGGGCACTTCTGGGCGGGCTGTCTTTTGCGTTGTTTGCTGCGCATATGGCGGTGAGCTGGCGGTACGGGTATTTCGTTGATGAACTTTATTACCTGGCGTGCAGTCACCATCTGGACTGGGGCTACGTGGATCAGCCGCCGCTGATCGCGGTGATCACGTGGCTGGTGCGAGTGACGCTGGGGGATTCGCTTCCGGCGCTGCACTTTTTGCCAGCAGTGGCGGCGGGGCTGAAGGTGTTACTGACGGGGCTGCTGGCCAGGGAAATGGGAGCGCGGCGGTATGCGATGGCGCTGGCGTGCATCGCGACAATGGTGGCGCCGCTTTATTTGGGGCTGGATTCGCTGCTGACGATGAACGTGTTTGAAACAGTGTTCTGGATGAGCGCGGCGCTGATCGCGCTGAAGATTTTTCATGGAGCGAATCCGAAGCTGTGGCTGCTATTCGGCGCGGTTGCGGGCGTGGGCTTACAAAACAAGCATTCGATGCTGTTTTTCGGATTCGGCTTGTTTGTGGGAATACTGTTGACGACGCAGCGGAAACAATTTGCGCAGCCGTGGATCTGGCTGGGCGGGCTGATCGCGCTACTGATTTTCCTGCCCAATTTACTTTGGGAAATCCATCACCACTTTCCCATCGTGGAAGTACTGAGCAATGTACAGAAGAGCGGGCGAAACACACCGCTTTCGTGGGGCGGATTCTTGCTGCAACAGGTTGTGGTGATGCACCCGCTATGCGCGCCGCTGTGGATTGCGGGCTTGTGGGCACTGTTGCGCGACCGCGAGGGGGACGGGAAACGAGTGCTGGGAATCACGTATGTGGTGATTCTGGCGTGCATGCTGCTGATGAATGGGCGCGTGTACTACATGGGACCAGCATATCCGATGCTGTTTGCGGCGGGTGCGGTGGCGTTTCAGTTCTGGAATGAGGGCCAGGGGTGGAATTGGGCGAAACCCGTGTATGCGGGAGTGCTGGTGGTGACGGGAATTGCGCTGGCGCCATTCGGGTATTTTCCGATGCTGAGCGTGGACCAGTATTTGGCGTATGCAAAATTCTGGCACTATGAGCCGCCGCGAATCGAGACGCACCGGTTGGGGCCGCTGCCGCAAATTTATGCGGACCAGTTTGGGTGGAAGGAAATGGCACAGGTGGTAGCGGACGCGTACTACAAGCTGCCCGTGGAAGAGCGGAAGAACTGTGCGATTTTCGGACAGAATTACGGGCAGGCGGCAGCGATTGATTTTTTTGGGGCAAAGATGGGATTGCCTAACGCCATCAGCGGACACCAGAATTATTTCTATTGGGGGCCGCGCGGGTACACCGGCGAATGCATGATTATCATGGATGACCGGCCGGAG
>CAYOOS010000219.1:0-2305 GCA_964405585.1 uncultured Acidobacteriaceae bacterium
CTTCCCTGCGAGTTGCTATCTGGACTTCAAGCACCATCCTTCTCTTTCTTGCGTACGGCAGGGAAAGGGTTGTCCGCGAGCACTTGCGCATCGTGAAATTCAAACCGCAATTGGTGGTCTCGAACGGCGACGTTCTCTGGCACAAGACTCTTGAGCATTTCCTGATCGGATCGCTGATCTGGATGCCCTTGTCCATGGCGCTTCTCGTTCTCGTCTGGAAATTTCTGCCTGAGCCCGACCGGGTTGCAACGCAACAAGGCACCTATTCCAGTTGGGGTCTTCTCGCCGTCGTTTTTCTGTTCTTCACTGCCTTTCTCGTCCCACTCAAATTCACCCTTCTCATCGCGCCTCTGGCAATTGCCGCACTTCTCTTCTACGCCAGGATTTCCGCCCGGCCGGTCCCGCACTCTAAACCGCCCCGCCACTGAACCCAAAACGCGTCTTATGGCAAAATAGAGAGTCTGTAGACAACAGACATGGCTAACCCTGTGACTCTCGCTCTCACAAAGTCTGCCAAAGCCGCGAAGAAATCTCCTGCGCCCAATGGCATTGGTCATTCCGAGCGCGAACGCATCTTCTATCTCTTCCGCCGCTGGGGCTTCTATGAAGCCACCCTCGATCCCCTGAATTTCTTCACTCCGCTGAAATGCCCCGATCTCGACGGCCTCTCCGGCGAATTCGCCGAGGAAGCGCGCCGCTACTATTGCGGAAACATCGGCGTGGAATTCATGCACATCCCAGAGCTGGATCGCCGCCGCTGGATTGCCGAACGGATGGAGGGCCCTGAGTACGAGGTGAACCAAGCCAAGATTCTCGACCGCCTGGTTCGCGCCGATCTCTTCGAACAGATGCTCCAGACCCGCTATCTCGGCAGCAAGCGTTTCTCTCTGGAAGGCAACACCTCGCTCATTCCTCTTCTCGATTCCGTCCTCGATGTCGCCGGCGAACTCGGCGGTGTCGATTCCATCATGGCTATGAGCCATCGCGGCCGCCTGAACGTCATGACCCACATCGCCTGCAAACCCATGCACCAGGTCGTCGCCGGCTTTGAAGATGTTGATCCCCGCAGCGTGCTCGGTGCGGGCGACGTCAAATATCACGTTGGTGCGACCGGCGCCTATACCACTACCACGGGAAAGTCTCTCAACATTCACCTCGTCTCGAATCCCAGCCATCTCGAGGCGGTCGATCCCGTCGCGATGGGACGCGCTCGCGCAAAATTGACGCGCCACGGCGTCAGCGGCCCGCAAATAGATCGTTCCCGTGAAACACTAAAGAAGGTGTGGGCCATTGTGATGCACGGCGACGCGGCATTCGCCGGCCAGGGTATTTGGGCGGAAACGTTGAATCTCGCCGATCTCGAGGCCTATTCTGTCGGCGGCAGCATCCACATCATCGTCAACAATTTGATCGGCTTCACCACGCGTCCCGTCCAAGAGCATTCTTCCCGCTATGCTTCCAGCATCGCGCGCCGCCAAAGCGTCCCCATCTTCCATGTCAACGCCGAGGATCCTGATGCCGTCGTGCGCATTGGCCGCCTTGCCGCCGAGTACCGCGCCGAATTCAGTTCCGACGTGGTCATCGACCTCATCGGCTACCGCCGCCACGGCCACAGTGAAGTGGACGATCCCACCATCACTCAGCCGCTCCTCTACGCGCGCATCAAAGAACATCCGCCGCTCTGGAAAATCTACGCGCAGCAAATCGGCGTCGACGCCGCTCCCATCGCCGAATCCGTCAAGAAAGAATTTGCGGAAGAGCAGCGCAAGGCTGGCAAACTAACCAAGATTCCGCGCCTTCGCCAGCTTCCCGATTACTGGTCGCCCTACAACTATGGCAAATACAATCCCGCCTTTGAAGTGGACACCGGCTTGTCCGCCGAACGCATTGCGGAGATTACCGACGGGCTGGTGCGTGCCCCCGAGGGCTTTCACGTCCACCCCAAAATCGTGAAACTCCTCAAGGAACGCTCGGAAATGGGTCACGGCAAACGTCCATTCGATTACGGCTTCGCCGAACTTCTTGCTTACGGCGCGCTCGTGCTCGAAGGCAATCCCGTTCGTCTCACTGGCCAGGATTCACAGCGCGGCACCTTCAACCAGCGCCACGCCGTTATAATTGACACACAAACGGAGCAGGAATACCTGCCGCTTGCTCACCTTTCCCCGACACAAGCCTTTTGCGAGATTCACAATTCCTCGCTCTCCGAAGCCGGTTGCCTCGGCTTTGAATACGGCTTTTCCCGCGATTACCCCGAAGGCCTCGTCCTTTGGGAAGCACAATTCGGCGATTTCGTGAACGGCGC
>CAYOOS010000219.1:2405-7130 GCA_964405585.1 uncultured Acidobacteriaceae bacterium
GTCGTCTTCACCCCCAAAAGCATGCTCCGGCATCCCGATGCGTCTTCCACACTTGAAGAATTTTCCCGTCCGCGCTTCCTCACCCTCGTACCGGATTCTGAAGTCACCGACGCACAGAGCATCCTTATCGCCAGCGGCAAAGTTGGCCACGAACTTCGCGCCGAACGCTGCCGTCGCAACGATAACTCCACCGCCGTGTTCTTCCTTGATCAACTCTATCCGCTCCCGAAAGCCGAAATCGCCGCCGCCATTGACGCGCATCCCAACGCCCGCGAAATTGTCTGGGTTCAGGAAGAGCCCGCCAACATGGGCGCCCTGTTCTATGTTCTTCCGCGCCTCGAGCGCATCGCCCAGGCCAAGAATCTCCGCGTCCGTTCCGTTAAGCGTTCCGCCAGCGCCAGCCCGGCCACCGGCTCTGCCAAAGCCCACGACCTCGAACAGAAAACGCTCATCACTCTGGCCTTCACTACCACACCCAATCCCTGATCCGTCTGGAGCTCGAGCTTCCCAGGCTTTCTCACCGGCTGTGATCCGAAATTTGGGGTAAGCAGTGCGCTCTAGTTTCTGGTGCAGCCGCAAGTCTTCTTTCTCTGCACCAGAAACAGCAACATGTTCCTGAGAATGTGACGTAGACTCCCTTTTATCTGGCGAACTGAACGCACATTGGCGAATCTCCTCCAACATGCGGAATAATCGTAGTTCAGGAGAATTCATCCCGTGACGAAGAGCTTCCGCCATCGCAGCAGAGTTGCAACACAGATAAGCCGGCGAACCCTGCTTTCGCTGTTCGGCGGTTCTATGGCATCGGCCTGCCTTTTGCCTTCGTTCGGGCTTAGCGAGGACAGCACTCCAACCGGCCAGATCAAATTCGCTTTGAACAGGCTGCCGTTCCGCGTCGAGACTGACGAAACTCCGGACTTTCCCCATGCGCCGGCGACCATGGCGGGCGGTGTCGGCGTCTTTGATTACAACAAAGACGGTCGGCCGGATATTTTTTTCGCAAATGGAGCCAATATTGAAACGTTAAAAAAAGACGATGCCAAATATTCCAACCGGCTGTTTCGCAATGATGGAAACGGTGTTTTCACCGACGTCACCACGGAGGCTGGTCTTGCAGGAACAGGCTACGACATGGGTGTGGCCATCGGCGACTACGACAACGACGGGTTCCCCGACCTTTTTGTTGCCGGGGTGCGTGGTCACTCTCTCTTCCACAACGATGGAAACGGTACGTTCACGAACGTGACTGCGAAAGCGGGACTCGATCGTTGCAACGACCCCAAGTACGGGCCGTTGTGGGCGAATGCGGCTGCTTGGGTGGATGTGAACGGCGATGGGCTGCTGGATTTGTTCATCGTGAATTACCTGCAGTGGGACATCAAAACCGAGCCTTTTTGCGGCTCTCCGGGCGCTTACGATTATTGCAGTCCGAAACGTTATGAGGGCCTGCCTAATCAACTCTTCCTCAATCGAGGGGATGGAACTTTTGAGGACGTCTCCGAAAAGTGGGGACTTCGCGGCCTGATAGGGAAAGGCATGGGAGTTGGAGTGGCCGATTACGATCTGGACGGCCGCCCTGATTTATTCGTCACCAACGACGCTTATTACAACTACTTGCTGCATAACACGGGAGAAAAATTCGAAGAGGTGGCGTTCGCGCAAGGCGTCGCGTTAGTGGAGGACGGCGAGTTCATCTCCGGAATGGGTCTGGATTTCCGCGACTACAACAACGATGGCTACCCGGACATCGTACTTGTGGCCCTGAATAACCAGACGTTTCCCATTTATCGAAATAAGGGCGGCAAGGGCTTCGAGGAAGTCACGTACTCCAGCGGCATGCGCCAGTTGAGCCGTCAAATGGGTGGATATGGTGCTGGCTTCTACGACTTTGACAACGACGGCTGGAAAGATCTGTTCATTTCACGGGCACACGTCGAACGAATTCCAAAGCCCGGGATGGATATCGAACAATACAACACGGTATTCCGCAATCTGGGTGTAAATGGCCATTGGCAAGCGCTGACGGCCGAGGCTGGTTTGGATGCGGCTCCCCCGGCCAGGCATCGAGGTCTCGCGTTTGCAGACTTTGACGGAGACGGACGTGTCGACGTTGTAGTAACGGCCCTCGGCAAAGAAGCGGAAATTTGGACGAATCGAACCGAAGGCTCCGGGCACTGGCTGGATGTTTCGCTGGAGGGCACCAAAAGCAATCGTGACGGAATTGGTGCGGTAGTAAAAGTCGTAACCTCGGCTGGCCCTCAATACAACCATATGACTTCCAGCGTTGGCTATGCCTCTTCCAGTCACGGTCCGGTGCACTTTGGCCTCGCCAATGACTCCAAGGCCAAACTTGTGGAGATACGCTGGCCATCCGGAACAGTTCAAACGCTGAATGATGTCGAGGGTGACCGTGTGCTCAAGGTCAAGGAGCCATCCGGGAAATAAGAGCGCGACCAGCACTCCAAGAGAGGCAAAAGGTCATCCGCTGGCTTTTTGGGACGCTTACCCTCCCGTTAGCTGGTCCGTGGTCTCCACTTCCTGCTTTGCGTCCAGAAATCCCTGAACTTCCGCCCGCGTTGGCATGGAGGGTTGCGCACCATGCCGCGTAACCGAAACGGCCGCAACCGCACACGCCCAGCGCGCGCTACCCATCGGATCATTCCCCTGCATAAGTGAGGAAGCGAAGGCGCCGTTGAAGGCGTCTCCTGCTGCGGTAGTGTCCACAGCCTTCACCTTGTAACTCGGCACATGGACCCGCATTCCATTGGCAAGTGCCAGAAAGCAGCCTCGGTGCCCCAGTTTAAGGATCACGTTACGGCAGCCACGCTGCAGCAACAGCTCTGCCGATTCTTCCAGTCTGTCCATCGTCAGTTCTTTTGCGGGCAAACCCAACAGAGTGCAAGCCTCCGATTCATTCGGTGTGAGCCACTCGACCGCTTGCAGCAGCGGTGAAGGCAGCGGCTGAGCCGGGGCTGGGTCGAGCACAAGAGGAATTCCCTCCCGTCCGGCTAGTTTTGCCAGATAGGCCACCGTTTCCAAGGGAATCTCCAATTGAGCCAAGATGATCGAGGAGTTGCGGATTACTTCCAAATGCCGGTCGAGATCAGCCGGAGAAACGTGACCATTCGCCCCCGCGACCACCACGATCACATTCTCGCCGTTTTCTGCCGTCGTGATTTGCGCGATCCCCGAAGAGGTGGAAACTTCCTCCACGGCGCCGGTATCCACGCCGGCCAACTCCAGGTTGCTTCGCAATTGGACGCCAAAAGCATCATTCCCAAGTTTCCCAATCATGCTTACCGGCGTTCCCAGACGAGCGGCGGCGTACGCCTGGTTGGCGCCTTTTCCACCGGGGAAAGTGTTGAAGCTCATCCCTGAAATGGTTTCACCGACGTGTGGAATTCTTGGGGCAACTACAACTAAATCCAGGTTAATGCTGCCGACTACCAAGAGGCGTTTCGTCATGCGGCCCTCGAGTCCCGGCCTTGTCTTCCGATGCCGGAGGTCATTCGCGAGACAGCGTTAATCGTCATTCGGAAATTATTGGCGTTACCGAAATAGCGGTAAACCCAGCCACAAAAAATGGAAACTCCCACGACCGATGGCATAAGAGTTGGTGGGCCCGAGGCACTTCTGCGATAAGCGTAAGAATGGCATGCATCAAATGCATCACCCCGAACATGACCTCTCAGCCGGACTCTCTCTTCCGGGGAGCGAAGGGAAGAACTGCCATTGCAGCGTATCGCGGGCATCACCGTGCCGCAAAAACAAGCACATCATGACAGAAAAAAAACTGCTTGACAAATATTTTGAAACGTTTTAATTTCCGCCCAGACATTCCGCTTCTCGAAAAGCGGACTTTTGTGAGTTTGTTGCAGGGCCGTTTTTGAGCGCGTGAAACGCTTCAAAAGCGGCGGACGGACTTGTTGGGGTCGGTAGCCCAGGGGTGGTGTGGCTATGTTGTCTGCGGCGGATAACTTCCGTCTCGCTCCCTATGTATGTGCTTCTTTGCGCGCCCCCTCCCTGCCCCGTTGTGTCTTCCCTGGGCTAAGTCTACTGCTGATTCTCGCCTTCGCAGTCACTTTGCGGTCGCAGGCTCCTGTAACGACCAACCCGAAGGTTAAACCTGAAGGGCAAATTTATTATTCCGATGGGATGCAACTTGTGCGTCAGGGACATATAGATGACGCCATTCGCGTGTTTCAGGAGGGACTTACTCACGACCCACAAGATCCGGTGATGCTCGATGCCACTGGAGCAGCCTACATGTTGAAGGGCGACCTGGTGCAAGCCCCGGAGTATTTACTTGCCTGTCTTCGTATAAACCCCGGATTTATTCCTGCCCGCAAGAATCTGGCTATCGCGTATTTCGATGCTGGCCAATATGATCTGTCCGCCGTAGAATTCCAAAAACTTGCAAAAATACCCGGGCCCACCCAGCAGGTCGCTAATCTCTTTCTCGGCATGATCAGCGAAAAGAAGGGGCAATACGACAGCGCCGTCTCGTTTTTCGCGCGATCTGGCCCTCTTCTTCATCAGTACCCGGAAGCCCTGCTTTCGTCCGCGAATGCAGAATGCCAACTCAAGCACACGGAAAAGGCTGGGGCGACCCTCAAAGCTCTCGCCAAAACTCCCGGTTTAACCGCTCCGCAACATTTGAAGATAAGCCAACTCTATTCTGTGATTGGAGAGGACGAACTCGCTCTGGCAGAGGTGGAAAAGGCC
>CAYOOS010000220.1:0-7126 GCA_964405585.1 uncultured Acidobacteriaceae bacterium
CGCTTTCTTTGGCCGCGAAACCGATGCCATCATCCTCATGAACTATGACCAGCACTGGCTCACTTCGGACCCCGGCCCCATCGCTGCTCAAGACTGGTTCATGGAAAATCTCCGTCAGGTTCGCCAAGTCGTCCCCGCGCAGAAAATCGTGGTCGGCATTGCCAACTATGCATATGACTGGACGGAACCTCCCAAGAATGGTCCACGCTTCGCCGAGGAGTTCAGCATCCAGGAAGCCCTCCTCCACGCCCACGAATCAGAAGCCGATATCGAGTTCGACTCCGCTTCTCTGAATCCTCACTATTCTTACGTGGACGAGCAGAATCACACGCACCAGGTCTGGTTTCTCGACGCCGTCACCGCCTACAACGAATTGCGCGCCAGCGAACGCCTCGGTGTGCAGGGCACTGCTCTTTGGCGTTTCGGTTCTGGCGATTCTTCCATCTGGCCCATCTGGGATGCCACGCGTCCAGACCAGGCCAGCCGCGATAAGCTCCGCGACATTCCCCCGGGTCCCGATCTCATTCTCGAAGGCAATGGAGACATCTGGCACATCGCCGACGTGCCCAAAAACGGTGTTCGCAGTTTCACTTACGACGCCAGCACGGATCTCTTTACCAGCGAAAAATACGAAGCTGTCCCCCTCTCCTTCGATATCGAGCAGATTGGCGCTGCCAAAAAGAAACTTGTCCTCTCTTTCGATGACGGTCCTGATCGCCGTTGGACCCCCAAAATTCTCGATATCTTGAAAGAAAAGCACGCTCCCGGCGTTTTCTTTGTCGTTGGCGAAGCGGCCAACCAGGCCCCGGATCTGCTCAAGCGCGAATACAACGAAGGCCACGAAATCGGCAATCACACCTTTACGCACCCGAACTTCGACGAAATCTCCCGCACACAGATCAAGTGGGAACTCAATCTCACTCAGCGTCTTATCGAGAGCACCCTCGGCGTCAAATCCATTCTCTTCCGCCCTCCCTATGGCATCGATCACCAGCCCGAATACGCCGAAGAAGTCCAGCAACTGCCTTACCCTCAGGATCTCGGCTACATCATCGTCGGCCAGAAAGTTGACCCCGACGATTGGCGCATGATGGAAGACAAGCGTCAGCGCCCCGCCCAGGAAATTGCCGCCGACGTCGCAAGGCATGCCAACAGCGGCAATATTATTTTGCTCCACGATGGCGGCGGCGAACGCGCCCAGACTGTTGCGGCCCTCCCCCTCATCATCGATCAGCTCCGCGCCCAGGGCTACGAATTCGTCTCCGTCTCTGACCTCATCGGCAAAACGCGCGCCGACGTGATGGTGCCGCTGTCCTGGCGCGAACGCCTCTCCGCCCACGCCGACGGTTTTATTTTCGCCATGTTTCAGTGGATGCGTTTCGGCATCGCCACCGTTTTTATCCTCGGCATTATTCTTGTCAGCAGCCGCGCGCTCATCATCGGAATTCTGGCCATCATTGAAAAACTCCGCCCCGACCATGCCACTCTTCCCAACCCTATTCCTGCGGTGACCGTCCTCATTCCCGCTCACAACGAAGAAAGCGTCATCGTTCAGACCGTCAACTCCGTTCTCGCCTCCGACGTTCCCGATATTCACGTTGTCGTGGTTGACGACGGCTCCGCTGATCGCACCCTGGAGCTCCTCCAATCCAATTTCTCCGCGGATCCTCGTGTCCAGATTCTTCACCAGGTCAATCGCGGTAAAGCTTCAGCGTTGAACAATGCGCTCTCCCATGCGCAAACGGAATTCGTCGTCACCATTGACGCGGACACCGAAATCGAGTCCAACGCCATCCCCAATCTGCTCCGCCACTTTTCCAATCCGCAGGTCGGCGCCGTCGCCGGCAACGTTAAGGTTGGCAATCGCTCCCGCTGGCTCACGCGCTGGCAGGCGCTCGAATACATCACCAGCCAGAACATGGAAAAGCGCGCCTTCGATCTCCTGAATTGCATCACGGTCGTTCCCGGCGCTCTTGGTGCCTGGCGTCGCCAAGCCATCGAAGCCGCCGGTGGCATCACGGCGGACACCGTCGCCGAAGACGCCGATCTCACCATCGCCATTCGCCGCCTCGGCTGGCGCGTCACCTATGACGAATATGCCATCGCCTGGACCGAAGCCCCCGTCACTCCACAGGCCCTCATTCGACAGCGTTTCCGTTGGACCTTTGGCACCCTGCAATCCTTCTGGAAGCACAGCAGTACTTTGTTCCGGCTGAAGCATGGCACACTCGGTTGGGTCGCCCTGCCCAACATTCTCGTCTTCCAGATCGCTCTCCCGCTGATTTCCCCCGTCATTGACCTGCTCTTCCTCGGTAGCCTGCTGCTTTGGGGCTTGGCGCAGTTGCACATCAGCCAGATTCCCCACCTTTGGACCACCGCCGACGTCCAGCGTTCCGTGATTTTCTTTCTGGGATTCCTGATCATCGACATCTTTACCTGCATGATCGCCTTCGCTCTCGAACGCCACGAGGATTGGACCCTCCTCGTTCCCGTCCTTCTCCAGCGCTTCTATTACCGCCAACTCATGTACATCGTCCTGTTCCGCTCCGTGAAAGAAGCCGTCCACGGTCGCGCCGTAGGCTGGCGCGGCGTCGAAACCGAACCCCCGCGCCATTCCCCCGCCCCCGTCACCTCCTGACCGAATTTGTAGAACCGGCCCGTTCTTCTTCACTTTGCCATCCTGCTTGCCCTGACCTGCGAAGGGAGCTTCGAAGAGAGCCACAAAGGATCCCTTCGGTTCTTACGGCGCATGTCCGTCCAGTTTATCCGCCGTCGCCGACTAACAAGGCCTCGCTTGGCGATTCTTCATATGGCATCCGTAGCACTTGACAGTCTTTAGCCTCGGTGTTCATATCGAAGGTACTTAACTTCAACTTAGGAACCCGGTCACATGCCCACTCGCCGAGCCGCACTCCTTCTCGTGGTGTCTGTTGTGTTCATCCTGTTTGCCTTCGCCAGTTGCGGAAGCAACTCAAGCAGCGGCGGTTCCGGAGGCAACTCCAACCCAGCACCCACACTCAGCGCGATCTCCCCTACCTCAGCTACTTCCGGTGGTCCCGCACTCACCCTCACGGTCACGGGCGCTAATTTCATTGCTTCTTCTCAAATTGCTTGGAACGGGAATCCGCGTTCCACAAGTTATGTCTCTGCTAGTTCGCTCACTACCCCGATCACCGCTACCGATATTGCCTCCGCTGGAACTGCCTCCATTACCGTCATCAATCCTGCGCCCGGCGGCGGTACCTCCAGCGCCTCCAACTTCACCATTGACAATCCCGCCCCGACCCTCACGGCGTTCTCCCCCACCTCCGTCGCCGCCAGCGTCGTCGCATTCACCCTCTCCGTCACGGGCACAAATTTCAACGCTTCTTCACAAATTGCCTGGAACGGAAATACACTCTCCACGACCTTTGTCTCTGCCACTTCCCTCACAACCCAAATCACGCCCGCCGATATCGCCTCGCCCGGCTCTGCCTCAGTTACTGTTGTGAATCCTCCTCCCGGGGGAGGCACCTCCAGTGCTTTGAGTCTACCCATCAGCGCTGTGACAACAAACCTCACGATTTTGAATTTGCAGGGAAACGATCTCACATGGGATTCCATTCGGCAGAAAATCTATGTTTCTGTTCCCAGCGTCGCTGGCGCCAATCCAACAACCATTACGGTCGTTGATCCCATCGCCGGAACAATTTCCAACTCGCAAACCACAAGTTCCGAACCCAGCGCGTTATCCATCACGGATGATGGCCAATTCTTGTATACCATCCTGCCGTCTGAGAACTCCGTGGCGCGTTTCATGCTGCCGTCGCTCTCTCTGGACATCAAATACACTATCGGTACCGACTCTCTCTCTGGAAAGCCCTATACCCCTCTCGGCGTGATGGCCATGCCGGGGTTCCCGCACACTGTTGCTGTACCTCGGTCCGGAGTTGCCGGGGCCGGGATTGCTATCTACGATGACGCCACCGTGCGACCCACAATTGGACCCGCCCTTTCCGAATACTTCACCTCTTTCCAATGGAAACCCGACGCGACCGAAATCTTCGTCCAAGCTAACTCTTCCCCCACGGAGTTCTATACGCTTGCAGTCAACTCCTCTGGCACAACGCTACAGCAGGCGTATGGCGGAGCGTTTCGTCAATGGAGTACCCACCTCCATTACGATCCTCAAACCGCTTATGTTTACACCGACTCGGGGGAAATCCTGAATCCCGCTACGGGGCTGCCGGTAGGCAACTACCCCACGGGACTACAGTTCTACGCGGGCACACTTGCTGCCCTAGATCCTGCACAAGAATGCATTTTTCTCCTAACGCCCCAGGACGCAACGGGGCAAAATAATTTCCAGCTGCTCGTCTATGATGAAACGCAGTTGAATCTGCTCCGTTCGTTCTCGATTCCCAACGCCGTCGGCACTCCGCAGAATTTTATCCGTTGGGGCAAGTCGGGCCTCGCCTTTGTTACCAGTGGTGTGCAAGGTGTCAACAACACTCCCGTGGGAGTGCTCTACATCCTAGATGGTCTTTTTGTGAACCCCTCGGGTTCGCCGGATTCCTCCGTTGGCTCTCCTCTGAATCCTCTGCCCACGTTTTTTGCTGTGAGCCCGACGAAGGCGCCGGTAGGAAGCGCCACCGTCGCTGTCACGTTGTCGGGCGCGGATTTTCTCCAAAGCGCAACTGCCTCGTGGAATGGCACTCCGATCTCTTCGTCCGTGATCAGCCCCACTGAGATTCAAGCCCAGATACCAGCGTCCGACTTAACCACCTCTAGTCTGGCCGAGCTGACTGTGACGAATCCCGGACCTGGCGGCGGCACTTCCACCGCCCTTCCTTTCTCCGTCAACCCTGCGCCACCCACCGGAACTCAAATCGCTCTCTATAGTGCTGGCGGTGACGATTTGGTTTGGGATCCCCTGCAGCAGAAGATTTATGTCAGTTCGCCCGGCATTCAAGGCGTATTGGGAAACAAGATTGTTACCATTGATCCCGTTGGCGAAACGGTGTCTTCCACTCCTTTCATCGGTAGCGATCCCGCGAAACTCTCCCTATCCGCGAGCAGCCAGTACCTCTACGCCGGCATGAACGGGCAGAACACCGTTCAACGCTTCACCCTGCCTGGACTGGCTCCCGACATCAATTGGAACCTGGGTGCTGATCCTTTCGATGGCCCATATTTTGCCCTCGACCTTGCCGCTGCCCCCGGAGCTCCGCAAACCGTCTCCGTGAATTTCGGTTATTTTGATCTCTCTCCGTCATCTTCGCTTGGCATCTTTATCTATGACAACGCCACACCGCGGCCTGTCTCGGCTCCAGGATGGTCTTTAGGTACGCACGCCTATGGTTCGGTTGTCTGGGGCAGCGATGCCACGGCAATGTATTCGGCAGAACAATCATTCCCTACGGACTTTGACGTCCTCTCTGTAACAGCAAGCGGCATCAGTTTGGCCCACGACTATTCCGAAGCCGTTCAGTATTCGGGCTTTAACTATGACATTCACTTCGACAGCGGTACGGGCCTTGTCTACGTCGATGGTGGACAAATCCTTGATCCCTCTAACGGAACCACGGTCGGCAATTTCGGGGCCTCGGGAATCGCAGTTCCTGATTCGACCCTCAACCAGGTCTTCTTCCTCGGACAAACCACAGCCCAAGCCAACACTTCCAACTTTACGATTGAGTCTTTCAATCAGAAGACTTTCATCGCGCTCAATTCTCTTACCATTTCCAACGTCGTCGGCACTCCCACAGCCTTCATCCGCTGGGGAACCAATGGACTCGCCTTCACGACCCGCATCGGAGATCCTCTCAGCACCACCTCCATCGGCCCGGGACTCCTCTACGTGATTAGCGGAGAATTCGTACAGCCTTCTTCCGACGTGTCCCCCGCCACCTCGACTCCGCTAAAGGAGCATGTCCACAAGACGTGGGGCACTCATCCTGCCGCTCGCACGCCCATAAGCCACTGAGGCAGCATCGCGTTGTCTTCGCTGAAAACAAACGGTAGGCGCCCGACAGATCAACCGTTCGACAGCCCACCTGCCGAGTGGTCGACAGATTGTCCGGAAGAATGCCACCGGCTGCCGCACAGACTTTCAGCCGATAGCTTCAGGGCACATCCCTCCATTTCCCCATCGGCTCTCCTCACTGCCTGAGGTATCTTCAATACGAACTCGCTACTCATCGTTTTTGATCGCCTGAGAATCCTTGTGACCGACTCTTCCGCCACCAACCCACAACCTTCCAGTTCCCGCCGCTTCGCCTTTCTTGTTGCCGCTGGCATCTTCCTCACTCGCATCTTCGGACTTATCCGCAGTCGCGTTTTTGCCCACTACTTCGGCGACTCGGACGTCGCTGATGTCTTCAATGCCGCTCTCCGCATTCCCAACTTCCTGCAAAATCTTTTCGGCGAAGGCGTTCTCTCTGCCTCCTTCATTCCCGTCTACGCCAACCTGCTGGCACGCGGCGATCAGAAAGAAGCCCGCAAAACCGCCGGCGCCGTCGCTGCTCTGCTCACCCTTAGCACTTCTGTGCTCGTACTTCTCGGCGTTCTCGCTGCCCCTTGGCTGATTGAAGCCATCGCTCCCGGTTTCCGCGGCGAAAAACGCGAACTAACCATCCTTCTTGTCCGCATCCTGTTCCCCGGGGCTGGTCTGCTGGTCGGCTCTGCCTGGTGCCTCGGTGTTCTCAATAGCCACCGCAAGTTCTTCATCTCCTACACCGCGCCCGTCCTTTGGAACATCGCCATGATCGCGGCCATGCTCGCCTTTGGCCCCGGCCGCTCGCAAAACTCCCTCGTCGTTATCACTGCATGGGCTTCCGTCGCCGGCAGCTTCCTGCAAGTCGCCGTGCAGCTTCCCATGGTCCTCAAGCTTCTCGGCGGATTGCAGCTCACCCTCGCCCATCAAGCCGAAAACGTCCGTACGGTCATTCGTAATTTTTTTCCTGTTTTCATCAGCCGTGGCGTCGTCCAGATCAGCGCCTACATTGACGCGTTCCTCGCCAGTTGGCTGCCCACCGGCGCTGTCGCCGCTCTCGGCTACGCGCAGACTCTCTACATGCTGCCCGTCAGCCTGTTTGGTATGTCTGTCTCCGCAGCCGAACTCCCCGTCATGAGCGGTGTCCTTGGC
>CAYOOS010000221.1:0-7092 GCA_964405585.1 uncultured Acidobacteriaceae bacterium
GGTAGCGAAGTCCGGAAGAGATAATTGCTGAATGCATCTAAGCAAGAAGCTCGCCCTAAGATAAGGTTTCCCAATCCCGCTTCGGCGGGATAAGAAGGGCAGTCGCAGACTACGACTTTGATAGGCTGGAGGTGTAAGCGCAGTAATGCGTTAAGCTGACCAGTACTAATCGCCCGTTCGGCTTAATCATAAAACTTACCCAAGGCGTCGTTGGCATTCGCCAACAACGCAGGGTAGGCATCACAAGCAAGCCTTGTGAAACACAGTATGTTCGACTGCGGGTCGAACTTGTAAACGCCAGCCACTGTTGTCAGGATTCCTCCACCTTTGGTGGAACGAATTTATCGATTTTCCGGTGGTCATACCGCGAGGGTCACACCCGTTCCCATCCCGAACACGGAAGTTAAGCCTCGCCGGGCCGATGATACTGCACGGGTAACTGTGTGGGAACGTAGGTCGCCGCCGGGATTATTTTGGAGAAGGCCCCGTTCTTCGGATCGGGGCCTTTTTCTTGTGTGCCGAGCATGTTCGACAGCTTGGAGTTGAAAATCCTCTTCACAGTCTGATGGAGGCGAAGTGATATTCATTTCTAGGCTGTTTCCAGTTGCGCTCGCGGAAATTCAGCGCATGCGCCCTATCCCTCAATAGCACTTCTGGAGACGTAACAGCGCACTGTTCTTGACCGGAGTGCGTTCGCAGATAGACTGTAGTTTATGGTGAAGCTCTCGGAGTCGGTATCACAAGCGGTCGGCTTGGATGAGAAGAAACTGACCGCATTAAAGGTTTTCGTATTCAGACTTACTCCGCAGTTGGCACTCGCTTGTCTCGTGGTCTACTGCGTAATCAGTGGGGTTATTGTAGCTGTGGGCTCGGCCAGATTGCTCAGCAATCCATGGGACACCATGTACCCTGAAGGCGCGAACGTCTTTGTGGCGCTTCGAGCAGCCAAGACCGGCCATCTGTACTTCTCTTTCCGTGAGTCACCCTACCTGGTGCAGTCTTACGGGCCTCTGTTCTATGCGATCGCTGCGGTCTCGGCATGGGCAGCGAGGTTGAACGTAGACGTGACTGTACTGGTGATCCGGCTGATCAGTTACGTATCCTATCTGCTTTGCGGAGTGATGGTATTTGCCATCTGTAAGAGAACCCGTAGTTCGACATGGTTGTCAGTCCTCGCGGCGCTGATGGCCTTGGGGCAACCTGATTTTTTCGGCTGGAACGTTACGGCACGACCCGACGTGATGATGATTCTTGCCACGTTGCTAAGTCTGTTTTTTGTCATCGGCGCCGATGAACGAGGGTGGCGTCAGTATGCATTTGCGGGATTTTTGGCAGGCCTGGCCTTTTTGATCAAGCAGCCCGGCCTGGCCGTTGCGATCGCAGTCCTTGCGGTTCTGGTGCTTCGGCGGGAGTTTCGAAAGTCAACCGTGTTTGCCGCCGGCGCCGCAATCCCCATCCTTCTCATGCTGCTTGTCCTGATCTTGCGCGAAGAAACCTTTCTTGAGCAGTTCACTGCCGTTGGAAAAGCCTACTGGTCGCTGGCGGCAGGGGTTCGATTTGTATGGGAATCGTTGAAAGGCCTTACTTATATCGTCCCGCTATTTTTGGGCTTTTGCGGTTTCCTGCGAGCGGTGAAATTGAACAAGCAGTGGCAGTTGATTGCGTCATTCGCTCTTGTTAGCGGAATTGTTGGGTCAGTGGGTTTGCCGCAACCGGGATCCAACGTCAATTACTTTCTTCCAGGATTGGTTGGAAGCGCCCTGCTGCTTCCCCCCGCATACGAGTTCCTTTGGGAGCGCGGCCAGCGGATGCTCATCATGACCCTGTTAATTCCGGCGTTGCTTTTCACGACGTGGCGTGGGATCGAGCAGACCCACGGTTACTACGCTTTCTTCAAAGCGCCAGACAATTTAACCTATGCCCCCCTGCGGCCCTATCGCATCATTTCGGATGTCTCTTTTCTGGCCCTGAAGGGGCATGACCCTGAGTTGCTGGATGGCTATGGCACCCATTCCATGGAACTGACGGGGCTCTGGGACCCTGCGCCCCTTGTGGATGATCTCCGGCAGGGCAAGATCGACCTGATCATTCTTCGAGGGCTCAAACCTAAAGTCGTCTATTTCCCTCATGTCGAGGTCTACAAGAGCGTGTCAAGCTGGCGCGGCACTTCATGGTACGCTCCGGCGGTGGTGTCCGCGTTGAATGAAAACTACGACGTGTTCTGCTCAAGCATACTTTCCGTCGTTTTGAAACCCAAAGGTCGACAGATTGATCTTTCGCCGGACTATTTCACACCAATGTTTGGCCAACGATGCGGAACAGGACTGGCTAACAAACCACCACACTTGATTTTGGAAGAGAATGCCCGCTAGCGATGTGCCCCTTCTAGGCCGGAGGAGGCCTCGGACGCGATTGGTGGCCCGGAGAATCACACGGCTATTTCCGTCGTGTCGTGCTCGTGACGTCTTAGAAACAGGGGATCGCACGCAAAAGAAAGTGCCTAGTAAGGCATGCTAGCATGAGAATTCATCCATTTGGCCAGTTTAAGCCCTTGCTGACCTGCGGCAGAGTTCAAGATGCACTTGAGGCGGCCATGAAAGAAGATCCAGCGTTCCACTCGAAGGGGAAACTACCCCAAACCGACATTTGCGTTGTGGGCGGAGCGGGTCACGTAGGTTTGCCGCTTTCGATCGTATTCGCAAGCAAGAACCTGCGCGTGCTCATTTACGACCTGAACCTGGAAGCCATGAATACGATCCGCAGTGGGCAGATGCCGTTCATAGAAATCGGAGCAGAGCCGCTACTGCGCGATGCCGTTGCAAAGGGACTCCTCGCTTTCACGAACAAAGCCGAAGACATTGCAAACGCGAAAGTCATCATCATCACGATAGGGACCCCCGTCGATGAGTTCCTAACCCCCGCGATTCGTGTGATGACGCGGTGCCTTGATGACCTGCTGCCATTCCTTTCGGAAGACCAACTGGTGGTGATCCGTTCGACTGTATACCCGGGCGTTACGGAATCGATGGCAAAGTACGCGCTGTCGAAGGGCAAGCGCTTGAAGTTCGCGTTCTGCCCGGAGCGAATCGTGGAAGGCCACGCCATTGAGGAACTTCAGACGCTGACTCAGATTGTGAGCGGTACGACGCCCGAAGCAGAAGAGGAAGCGGCTGCGCTCTTTGGCCATATTGCGCCGGAGGTCGTGCGGTTGGCTCCAATCGAAGCGGAACTGGCAAAGATATTCACGAACGCCTACCGCTATATTCAATTTGCGGTCACGAACCAGTTCTACATGATCGCCAGCGCAGCGAAATTGGATTTTTACCGGATTTTGGAAGGGATGAAACGCAATTATCCGAGGTCGAAAGACATCCCCCTGGCAGGCTTTGCGGCGGGTCCCTGCTTGTTCAAAGACACGATGCAGCTGGCCAGTTTTTGCCGTAACCAGTTCGGCTTGGGCTTTCAGGCCATGCTGGTCAATGAGGGTATGCCGCAGTTCATCGTCGACCGCCTGGACGCCTCTTACCCTCTCGACCAAATGACCGTAGGACTGCTGGGCATGTCATACAAGGCCGAAAGCGACGATCCTCGGTTCTCTCTCAGCTATAAGCTGAAGAAGACTCTGATGTTTAGGGCAAAAGCTGTCTTGACCACGGACCCCTATGTGAAAAACGATCCGGCACTTCTGGGACTTGAGGAAGTGACTCGCCAGAGCGACATCTTGATTCTGTGTGTGCCGCACAAAGCGTATCGCGGCTTGAATTTGGAGCACAAGGTGGTAATCGATATCTGGAACTTCTGGGGAATGGGGAGTCTTCTTGACCAGGCGCGCTCCCCGATTGGCTCTACCAAGACCCAAGAGGAGCAGCTGTTCCATGGAACGTAGAATCGATTTTTGGGTGCCACAGTTCGGACAGGAAGAAAAAGCGCTCGTGGCGGACGTGATCGACAGCGGCTTTTTGAACGATGGTGACGTTACGTCGCGGTTTGAACGGCAAATCGCCGAGCTGCTCGGTTGCAAACACGTCATAGCGACTACAAGCGGCACAGCTGCTATTTTTTTGGCACTCGCCAGCGCCGGAATAAAAGCGGGCGACGAAGTACTTGTGCCGGACGTCACTTTCATCGCTACCGCCAACGCAGTCTCGCTGACAGGCGCAAAGCCAGTGCTTGTGGATATCGATCCAGCGAACCTGAATCTGGATCCTGCGGCCGCCGAGCGCGCCATTACGCCGCGCACAAGAGCCCTCGTTCCAGTTCATGTGAGTGGCCGCGCCGCTGATATCAGTCCCATTCTGGAGATAGCTAAGCGCCACGGGTTAGTTGTGATCGAAGATGCAGCCGAGGCTTTCTTGTCAAAACATCGTGGCAAATGCTTGGGAACCTTTGGCACGGCCGGGTGCTTCTCGCTCTCACCTAACAAAACAATTACCACTGGACAGGGTGGCCTGATTGCCACGGATGATGATCGGTTGCATGTGCGGCTTCGAGAATTGAAAGATCAGGGCCGGCCCGCGCGGGGCACCGGAGGGGACGATACTCACAACAGCATCGGATACAATTTCAAATTTACAAATTTGCAGGCTGCCATCGGCCTGGCTCAGCTCAAGGACTTGCCACGCCGGGTTGACAGAATGAAAAGTATCTATAGGGGATACCGCAAAGGTTTGCTGGGAGTCGACGGGATCTCCGTGATCCCCTTTCAAATCGAGCAAGATGAACTGCCGCAATGGACAGACGTTCTGGTTGACCAGCGCGACGTCTTGTACGACCACTTGGTCTCACAGGGGATCCGTGGAAGGCGGTTCTGGCATCCGATTCACACCCAGACGCCGTATCGGATGCCGAGCCAACAGTTTCCGAACAGCTCGAAGCAGATCCCTCACGCAATGTGGCTCCCCTCTGCGTTCACACTTTCTGACGAAGATGTTTCCGCCGTTTGTGCCGAGATTCAGAGTTTCTTGAAACTGCAGACAGGAATCAAGGATGGGCACTGCAGGCAACACGCGATTACCTGAAACATGAAACCCATCGTCTCGCCCAATACGCGCATTCGTCATCCAGAGACTTTTGTTATTGGCGAAGACTCGATTGTCGACGACTACTGCTACTTTTCGACCAAGGTGCGCATTGGGAGATGCACGCATATCGCATCCGGCTGCAGCGTGGCCGGCGGCTCGGATATGGAATTCACGATTGGCGACTTCTGCAGCCTCTCCTCAGGAGTGAAGATTTGGTGCACCAGCGACGACTTCGTGAACGATCTCGTGACCATTATTCCGCCTGATGTCGAGCAGGTGAAAGAACACTTGATCCGCGGCAATGTGACGTTCGGCCACTATACTGCGGTGGGAGCGAATACGGTCGTCATGCCGAACAACCATATTCCTGAAGGAACAGTCTTGGGCGCGCTCAGTTTCGCGCCTCCTGGATTTGATTTTCGGCCTTGGAATGTTTATGCAGGAATTCCTCTTCGCTTCGTCCGGGCTAGAAATCGAGCAAGCGTCGGGGAACAGGTCAAAAGGCTCACGGCATTGCTCGCGGGTCGCGCACCGACCCGGGAGAAGCGATAAGAGCACTACTGTTGTGGCTCGAAGGAATTCAGCACAACTTGGAAGCTTAGATGGCAATTCAACGAATTGAAGAGGAAAACAGCGCGGCGACGGCTTCAGCAAAGGAGCCGGCGAAGCACAAAGAGGTCACTTTGTCCATTTTGCTTCCTGTCCGCAATGAAGGAATCAACCTTCGGATCATGGTGAAGCTGTTGAAGGCCGTCGTCGAAGTTCCTCACGAAATCCTGGTTGTCTACGACTTTCCGGAAGACGACAGTATTCCGGTTGTCCGTGCAATGCAGGATGACTATGCGAATTTGCACCTGGTGCACAACCAAAAAGGCCGGGGAGTAGTGAACGCGATTCGAGCGGGAGTGGAGGCCGCAGTCGGAGATTACGTGCTGATCTTCGCCGCTGACGAGGTCGGGCCGCTACTTGCCATCGAGGACATGCTGGCGCTTATGCAGGAAGGCTGCGATTTGGTGAGCTGTTCCCGCTACGCCCACGGAGGCCGCCGCCTGGGCGGTTCTGTAATGGGGGGCGCGCTTTCGCGTATTGCCAACCGGGCCTTTCACCGCATTGCAGGCTGTGTTTTGAGCGATGCAACCACGGGGATCAAACTTTTTCGGCGCTCGATGTTTCCTGCCTTAAGTCTGGAAGCACGGCCGGTGGGTTGGGCCGTCACTTTTGAAATTGCGATGAAAGCTCAGTTCGCCGGCTGGAAACTTGGCGAAGTGCCGGTCATCTCGATTGACCGCCTTTATGGAGGCAAATCCACGTTTCGTCTTGGCCCGTGGACGGGCGAGTATCTGCGCTGGTTCTTCTGGGGTTGCAAGCATCTTCGCCGCGTGCCGCCCTCCAATCGTCCGGTGGTTCGCGTACGCCCCGCCGCAGCGTTTCCCAGCACAGGCAAGGACGATTAGCCGTTATGACAAAGACCTATTTGGTGACAGGCGGTGCAGGCTTCCTAGGCAGTGCACTCGTGCGGCGTCTGGTCCGCGCGGGAAATCGCGTTCGCGTGTTCGACAATGAGTCTCGTGGCCGCAGTGACCGTCTCGGTGACGTTGCCGATTCCATTGAGTACGTTTCCGGAGATATCCGCAACCCAGCCGAAGTCGAGAGAGCCGCCAAGGGAGTGGACTCGGTCTGCCATCTGGCGTTCGTTAACGGTACCGAATTCTTTTACACGAAGCCGGAGATGGTGTTGGAAGTGGGAGTGAAGGGTATCGTCAACGTTCTGGATGCTTGCCTGAAGCACAATGTACCCGAGTTGGTGTTGGCCTCGAGCTCGGAGGTCTATCAGGATCCTCTGGCCATTCCAACCAGCGAAATCGTGCCGCTTTCGATCCCGGACCCCATGAATCCGCGCTGGTCTTATTCGGCTGGGAAAATCATCAGCGAGATGATGGCCATCAACTATGGGCGTACTCGATTTAGTCGCGTGCTGATTTTCCGCCCACACAACGTCTACGGCCCCGACATGGGCTGGGAACATGTGATTCCGCAGTTTGTGGTGCGCATGAAGAGGCTCGCTTCAAGC
>CAYOOS010000222.1:0-7086 GCA_964405585.1 uncultured Acidobacteriaceae bacterium
CCAAGCGTTTTCTGCAGCGGCGCAATATTCCCCAGTCCCAAGCCGGCAAGCGTCGGTATCCGCAATGGCCGCGATTCGGCGATGTGCCCCAGCGTGTTGCGTCCCGTGTCGCCATACTCCGCCGCGTCGGGCAACTCGCCAATCCCCACGCTATCCAGCACAATCCAGATGACTCGCTCAAACTTCCCCATTTTTCCCCCTCCCAGCCCCTTGCCGTCCCCCGCCGCACTCTAGCATAGCCCTCCCCGCCCCTGGCAATTGACCCCCTTCCCAACTCGCCCTACGATGTTCCTAGCGGCTCGCTCCAGGTGAACTTTTTTCCCATAATTTGCGTACTACATACTTAAAGGAGTATCCATGCCTCAACAGGGTCGCCCGCGAAGCGTTTCCGTGGTGTTTCCGCTTCTCCTCATTGCTTTCGGCACTTTGGCCTTGCTCTGGCGCTGGTTGCCCGATTTCGATCCCTTCCCGATTCTCTGGAAGTACTGGCCGCTGTTCCTGATTCTCGTGGGCGCCGGAATGGTCTGGGATCGCGCGCAACGCCATCGCGATCCGCAATCCCCTCCATCTTTTCCCATTGGCTCCATGTTCGGCACTCTCGCATTCATTCTCGTGCTTAGCTTTCTGCTCTGGCATCACCACTCCATTCACCGCGCGCACTGGACCGATTGGGACATGAATTCCGCCGGCAGCAGCCGCCACGATAACAAGACCGTGGACTTGCAGGGCGCCAAGGCCGTTCACATGAACCTGGAAATGCCCGCGGGAGAGCTGCGCCTTGAAGGCGGCGCGCAGCATCTGTTGGAAGCCGAATTTTATCGCAGTGGTTCCTGGGGCGAGCCACAAGTGGATTACTCCGTCGAAAATGGCGTCGGCTCCCTGACCATCGATCAGGAAAAGGGCGGACAAATCGTCGGTAACTCAGACAACACTTGGACACTCAAGGTGACGGACACCACGCCCATTGAACTGAAGGTGGATGTGGGAGCAGGCAAGGGCGAATTCCATCTAGCCAAAGTGAATCTGACGCGCCTCGAACTCAATATTGGCGCTGGTCAGGCCAATGTGGACCTCACCGGTGAGCGCGCCAAGGATCTCCAGGCTGAAATTCACGGTGGCGTAGGTGAAGCCATTGTTCGCCTACCCAAAAATGTCGGCGTTGTTGCCACGGTCCACGGTGGGCTCGGCTCGGTGGATGTCCACGGCCTCAAGGAAGAAGATGGCGAGTACACCAACGCCGCCTACGGCAAATCCTCCAGTACCATTCACCTCACCGTCGAAGGCGGCATCGGCCACATCCGCCTCGAACAGGAATAGCTCGGTCGGGGCTTTCTCAATAAAGCAGTGCAACGGCACCTCGCTCGAATTCTCGTTATAAGTTCATCTTGAGCCGGCCAGGCTTACTCTGCGTGAAACGGTATCTTTTGTTTAGATGGGGTCGAGCCTTGCTCGACCCCCACGAAGCGCGAAGTTGGTTAACCGCGGAAGAGTTGGCGGAAAGCGTAGAACAGGCAGCCGGAAAGAGTCATGGCGGCGGGCAGTGTGAGAACCCAGGCGAGCAACAAGTTGCGCACGGTGCTCATTTGCAGGCCGGAATGATTGGCCATCATGGTGCCGGCGACGCCGGAAGATAAGACGTGCGTGGTGCTGACAGGCAAGCCCAGGCCGTCGGCGGCTCCGATGGTGGCCATGGCGGTGATTTCCGCGGCGGCGCCTTGCGCGTAGGTGAGATGGTCCTTTCCGATTTTTTCCCCCACGGTCACTACAATGCGCTTCCAACCGACCATGGTGCCCAAGCCGAGAGCGAGCGCAACGGCGACCTTCACCCAAAGCGGAATGAAGCGAGTAGCCTTGTCGATGTGTCCTTTGTAGTTTTTCAACACGACCACATCCGCTGCCGCGAATTGTTGCTTGCCGGACCTTTGCATCAGACGCAAAGCTTCGCTGACCAGGTACATGTCGTTACGAAAGTTGCGCACGTGCTCGCGTGGAACTGCGGCGAGTTCCTTGAACTGCGCCATTTCGGTGCCGATGTCGTTGACGAGAACGCGGAGGGCTAGCATGGTGCCGGGCTTGAATTCCTTGGTGCGGATGTAATCCGTAACGTCATCGCGGGGGTCGCCGACGACGGCAGCTGGGATTACGTACTTGTCCAGAGTGTCGGCGGCCTGATGGGAAACGGCCACGAAATCCGCGGATTGCCGCGGAGTTACGGCATGGTTCAGCGCGTAGGTGGTGGGCACGGTGCCGATCAGAATCAGCATGATGAGGCCCATGCCTTTCTGGCCGTCGTTGGAGCCATGGAAGAAACTGACACCGGTGCAGGTGAAAATGAGCAAGCCGCGAATCCAAAATGGCGGCGGTGCGTTGCCCACGGGCGCTTCGTACAGGCGCTTATCCTTGATGACGGCCTTCATAAAAAGGAAGAGCAGGGAAGCGAGTAGGAAGCCAAAAATCGGAGAAAGGACAAGAGACTTGGCAATGTTGGCGGCCTGCGCCCAGTCCACGCCGCTGGTGCCAGAGCGCGCCGACATGAGCTGATTCGCAATGCCCACGCCGATGATGGAACCGATCAAGGTGTGAGAGCTAGAGGCGGGCAAGCCGAACGACCAGGTGCCGAGGTTCCAGAGGATGGCGGCGACAAGAAGAGCGAACACCATCGCGAAGCCAGCGCTGCTGCCCACCTGCAGAATCAACTCAACGGGCAACAGGGAAACGATGGCGAAGGCTACGGCTCCGGAGGAAGTGACCACGCCGAAAAAGTTCCAAAAACCGGACCATACCACCGCGATATTGGGATCGAGCGAGTGCGTATAAATCACCGTTGCGACGGCGTTGGCGGTGTCGTGAAAGCCGTTCACAAATTCAAAGCCGAGAGCCACCAGGAGCGCCGTGCCTAGAAGGATGTAAGGCCAGGCAGAGCCCAACTCGACGTTTCCAAGGTCGCGAGCGATGCTAGTCCCGATGAAGACCAACCCGGCGATCAACACCACGCCGAAGACCAGCATCCCAACGCGGCTGGGCCCTCGGCTGAATTTTGCTTCTAATACGGAGGAAGCGGACGCTTCGGCCATTGGTTTCCTTCCCGGAACGGAGAATGCGCTCGCTAGGGCGCGATAGCAGGCACCCGTTTATACGGGGGAAATGTGAATGGACGATGAATGGGACATTTAGAAAATGCGACCGAGCTGGAAAAACCATTTCTGGTGCCCGGTATCGCCGATGCTCCCGCCAATGAAGACAGGCCCCAGCGCGGTTTCGGCGATGAATCCTCCGACAACATCGGCGGAAAATTTGGGAATGGGAAAGGGATCGCCATACATTTTGCCGAACTCGCCCGCGCCGGAGAGATAGACCTTTTTCCCGACAAAAGGCGGCAGCGTAAAGATTTTGTGGAGATACCCGCCGCGCGCAAAGAAATACTGGTTGCCAAATAATTCGTGGACTCCGTAAGCGCTCAGCAGGTTCGGACCGCCGAGGAAGAAGGGCGGGGGCGAACCAACGTGCTGGAAGTCGAACGTGGTGCCGCCGCTTGCGGAGAGAAAGATGGAGCCCTGGGAAGAAACCGGCTGGAAGCCATTCAGAGTAATCTGCAGCGTGGGGAAATTCTGTGTTGCGCCCGGATAGTCGTTATAGAAATGGAAGAGTGATTGAATGTAGTAGCCCTTGGTGGGAATGACGGGATCATTGGTGTGGTCCAGGACAAAGCGGGCTCGAAGAGAGGCGACGGCTCCACTGGACGAACTGAACTGAGGAGTGCCAAGCCGCAAGAAGTCATCGAAGTAGCCGACGCTGTAGCCGACGCGAATTTCGCTGAAACGGTTGAAGCTGTAGCCAAGGTCCATTCCGGTAGCCACCTGACCCTGGCGGTAGTCGGCAAGGGGATCGTGTTTGTGGTAGATCAGGAACGTAGTTTGTGTGGCGCTCAGGTCAGGGGCGAAGAACCATCTGCTGAACGGGAGGAAGGGCCGGTAAAGCTCCGTGGTGATGCCGTAAGTGCCGCCAAATTGCAGATCGGTGCGCCATTCGGAGCGCTGACCAGCGACGTCCATGAAGGTGAAGCGAGAGCCAAGAGTGAAGGTGACGTCATCGGGCTCCGAACCATCCACCGAAAAGGAAGGCTGCATGAGCGGGGGCGCGTAGGATTTCTCGTGCACGCGGACCAGCAGCCCATCCTGGCCATTTTCATGGATCATGCCGTAAGTGACGGTGTCGTAGCGGCCGAGTCCGGTGAGGCGCGTGAGATCCTGATCGAGTTCAGAGGAGTGAAGAGGTTTGCCTACAAATGCTCGCAGAAAATTCTGGATGTGCCGGGCGTTTTCGGGGATGACGCCTTCGACGCGCACAAACTGAGGCGTGCCGATGGAGGTGAGGCGGCGTGAGTCTTTTTGATGCTGATATTCGGCCCAATCCGCGTCATTCAATGAATAGGTTTTCAGAATCTGCGCCTTTTCGGCGGCGGCAGTGTAGCCCCGCTGAATGAGCGTATCGGCCTTTTCGTAATCGGTGGAGTCGAACTCCTCGACGTTGGCGCGCACGATGAGATCGGCTCCCGCCATGCCGCGAATTTCGGTTTCGGCAATCACCAGTTCAACGGAGCGGCCCAACACGCTGAACGCGGACTGAATTTCTTTTGCGGCGGTCTTGGAAGTTTGCAAATGGATGGCGATGACCACGTCGGCGCCCATGTTGCGGACAACGTCGGTGGGGAGATTGTTGACCAGGCCGCCATCGACGAAAATTTGATCGCCGTGGCGCACGGGCGCAAAGACGCCAGGGATGGAAATGGTGGCGCGCAGAGCGTCGGAAAGGGAACCATCCTGAAAGATGTAGGGCTTGCCGGAGACGAGTTCAGTGGAAACACAGCGAAAGGGAATGGGAAGAACGTTGAACGAAGGAATGGTGGAGTAGGGCAGAGTTTCGCGGTCGATCAGAAGATTAATCTGTTCGCCCGTGTTGAGGCCGGGCGGCAGAGTGAGGCCATTTTTCAGGCCGATCTGGATGGTGTTGGGGACATCGCGCGCGTCTTCCTTGCGGCGGAAAGACAAATCCTGATAGGGAGTGCCACCGCGAAGGAGCAAGGACCAGTCGGCCGATTGCACGACATGCTTCAGATCTTCGGCAGAGTGGCCGGTGGCGTAAAGGCCGCCAACGAGCCCGCCCATGCTGGTGCCCGCGATGTAATCCACGGGGATGTGATGCTCCTCGAACCATTTCAACACGCCGATGTGCGCCAGACCGAGCGCGCCTCCGCCTTCGAGAGCTAGACCGATGCGTGGGCGAGTAGTAGGCGCGGGCTGCGGGGCGGGGGGATTCTCCTGGGCGAGGCAATTCGAGCAGAGCAACAGAATCGAACAGAGAAATGCAGGAGCGCAAAAAATTCGCATGAACGTACTCCATCGTGGGCTTGACGGCGGCGAGTCCGAAAGCGCACTTAGTGTGTCGCAGCTTGCGAGGAGTGGCAAGCGAGTTATCTTAATGCACGAGAGAGGGAGGAAGAAGTGAACTTGGGTGTAGCGAACGAGGTTACTATACAAAATTGAAACCGAGACTATCAGGTATCCGTCTGACGAAATAGAAAGAGGCGCGAATGATGACGGGGGCCTACAATGCGTCTGCTCCGCGCTGTAAGTTTTTGCAGCTCTCTGACCTTCTCATCGCAAGCCCCAGCGGCTACGGCGCCACAAACTGGGAATCAAAACCAGATTGAGAAAAATGAGTCCACGGAAAAACAGAGTATCGCGATTCCGGCGGGCACATATTTGGAAAGCGTACTGGGTAATAAGGTAAGGCACCGGTCCCCCGCGGACCGTACGGCGTTGTTGATGCGTTTCGCTCAACTGCTCTTTGCGAATGGTTACACGGTGCCGCTGGATAGCGGCATGACAAAGGCCTGCGCTGGGAAGCCTAATGAAAATGTTGCCGTGGCTTCGGCCCGAGATTACGCTGGATGGGGAGCAGGTTGCGGCGGAGCTGGCGAGTGGGTAGTGAGCGTGGATCACTTGTTGCACGAAATGATGGGCTGGTTGACTGGGGGTAAATTAAGAGTGCATCGCGTGACAGGAATGGGCGAAGTGCATCTTCGGGTCATGCTAGCCCTGCTAGCAGTGTTGTGTGTAGGCCTTCCGGCGAAGGCGCAGAGCATGATTAGTGAGCAGAGTGAGATGCTCGGCCGACAGGCACTTTTCGCTAGAATGAACTCCGTCACCGGTGAGGAAGCCGCCGATGTCAACAAGTTGATTGATAGCAAGAAGAATCAGAATAGCTTGCCTTGCCATATTATTGTTGCGCAGCCTACTTTGGACTTCAATCTGCGGTTTCTAGCGGGGTTCATTTTTACCACCTCCTTCAACGAGTTCGGCGTGGGGGATGACTTGCTTACACTTGTGAGGGTTACGCCGGACAACGGTCTGCCTGTGCTGTTTGCGAGAAGCTTCAAAATTCCTACACTTCCCCGGGGAGTTGTAGGAACTGGTACGATGACGACGACTTTTTCGATCGGCGGAGGATTCGTCCTCGGCGAAGGCCGCTACAAAGTGGAACTCTTGCTACTCGACAAGCGGGAGCGCAGCCACTACAGGCAATGGAATCTGAAAACCAAGACGATTCGCGCCAGTGACACTCGGCAAACTACGCCGCCTTTGACCGTAGCCGCCATCGAGGCGCAGAATTGGGACGGGAAGTTGGACCCGAAAGGCCTGCGCTTAACGGTTTTACTTGATGCTACCCCGCCGACCGAATACGCAGCTACACTCCGGAATCGCATCCTCCTGGAGCAAATACTCAATTCGCTGCTGGAACAAGTGCCTTGCCAGTCTGTAAAGATCGTGGCGTTCAACCTCGATCAACAGGCCGAGATTTTCCGGCGGGAGAAACTTGATCCCGCGGGTCTCACCGAGCTCGCGACTTCTCTGGATAATCTTCAGTTGGGGGTTATTCCCTTCCAAGCCCTGGAGCGCGGAAGCTGGTTAGAATTCTTGCTGCGAATCATTCGAGAACAAAACCCGACTGTCAATCCATCCGAAGCGGTGGTTTTCCTCGGCTCCAGCACCCATCTCTTCCAGAAGCCATCCAAGGAATTGCAAG
>CAYOOS010000223.1:0-5631 GCA_964405585.1 uncultured Acidobacteriaceae bacterium
ATGCGGAATGGTTCAATGATGGTGCGGATTGCCATGGCTGAGGTGAACTCCTCTTCGTGACACTACCACAGAAACCGCAATCGCTTCCGTGAGGACGAATCCACGCCGAGCGCGGCACCCTCTTACGCCGGCACGGGCAGCCTTAGCACGGCCCACTCTGCCGTCATCTCGTCATTGTTTCCATCGTAGTACCCAAGTACTATAGGCCCTCCTCACCGCCCACCCCCACCATTAAGAAGTAGATCAGGGGAGTCCTGTCTTCACAGGACTGCCATCCCAAAATTCCGTTTAGAGCGAGCACGCTATGCCACCGATTGTGAAAGAGTCTGAAACTGCGGTTGCAACGCCATCCTCTGCCGCTCCGGCCACCACGGTCGCGAAGACCAAGGACGAATCCCCGGCGCGTCCTCAGCCCGTCGCACTGGAAATACCGGTAACCGTCAACGGCGCCCGGACCGTCGAGGGCTCCGATAAGCGCGAACCTTTTTCTGAGAACACCAAGACCGTTCTGGTTTTCGTGCACGGCGCCGTGATTCGCCTGGCTTCTTCTCTGGCGCCCGGACAACTTATTTTCCTTACCAATGAAAAGACCAAGAAGGAAGTCGTTTGCCAGGTCGTCAAGTCGAAAAACTATCGTAGCGTGACGGGATACGTAGAACTTGAGTTCACCGAGCCGGCCCTCGGTTTCTGGGGCATGCGTTTCCCCTCTGATCGCTTGTCTCCCGCTCCTTCCGTCGCGCCTCCCGCGCCTCGCGCCGTTGCACCGATCGTTTCTGCTCCGCCCAAGGCCGTTCCGCCGCCATCCGCTCCTCCAGCAATCGCAAAACCCCCGGCTCCAGTGGCGTCGGTTCATCCTGCAGCTTCCGTTCCTGCGGTCCCGAAACCCACTGTTGTGGCACCACCGTCTGCGCCGCTTGTTGCCGTCGCACCAATCATTCCTCCGCCGCCGCCGCACGCGACCCCGGCTTCTCCTGCGCCCGTGAACAGCGCCGCGCCGCTCCCCGCAGCTGTGTCCGCAACACTGGAATCCGTCCTCAAGAGCCCTATAAACCCACTAAGCCCCGCGCCCGATTTCGCGGCCGCCATTTCTTCGCTCTTCGACGCTCCGGCCGTTCCAGCTGTTAAGCCAGCGGCCACGGAGCCGCCGAAGAGTGCAGTTGCCACAACGCCTGGCGAATCTTCCAGCGATCAGCTGAAGCAGCAAACCGCGCGCCTTCAGGAACAGTTGGGATCTCTTCTCTTCACCGAAACTCCCGCTGCCCGGCCTCCTGCTCCGATTCCTGCAGCCACCCCGAAACCATCGGTTCCTTTGCCAGAGGTTGCCGATAAACTTCTGCAACTCGCACACTCCGACGTGAAGCCCGCAACGCCACCCGATATCAAGACGGCTGCCCCAGTTCGCAACTTCGCGCCTGCCTCGCTGGCGGTCGAAGAGGTCAAGATTCCATCCTGGCTCGCTCCTTTGGCGCGCGAATCCGAATCCACCACGGCCGAAGTCGCTCCCGAACTTCCTCCACTTTCCGATTCCTTGCCCGCTTCTGCGTCTTCGTCTAACGGAGTTCTCTCGGAATCCATTCCTGAGACTCACCACCGCTCGCACAGCGCGGTTTTTGGCGGGCAGTTGCTTGGCGAAAACGCCGCTGCAACTCCGGCCCCTGCCTCCGGCTCAAAGAAAGGCCTCATCATCGGCATTGCCGCAACACTTCTTCTTGCAGGTGGCGCTTTTTGGTACTCGCGCCAGCCGGACAATCTGATCTCCAGTCTGCTGGCTTCGAAGTCCGCGCCGGTGCCGGCCCAAAATTTCACGCGAACCAGTGCCCCTGCTTCCACCGTGCGGCCTACGGTTCCAGATTCCCCCAGCATCGTTAAGCCGGCTCCCGCCCCTGCGAGTTCTGCGGTAGTGGTGCCCAGCGAGGCTCCGATGCACGTCGTGGCAACGCCAGCGCCGCCCCCTGCGCCTGCCGCCAAAAGTTTCAGCACCGCTACGCATAGTGCTCCTGCTGTCGAGCCGCCAGCAAAGCCCACTGTCGGTGAAGTCCACCTGGCGACTCCCGTCCTCAATCGGCCTGAAGAATCTCAGTCCGGCAACGATGCCGAACCCACAATCGACTCCAATCCAGCTTCCAATACTGATCCCTTGGCGGGTCTGGCTGCCGGCCATGGCAAGGAACCCACTGCTCCTGTCCCGATCGGGGGAGACGTAAAGCAAGCTCGTTTGCTCAAATCGGTTCCTCCGATCTATCCGTCAACCGCACGCACGCAACATATTTCGGGCGCGGTCAAAATTGATGCGCTAATCGATGCCAACGGAAATGTCAGCTCCGTAACGGTTCTTTCTGGCCCCGGAATGCTGCACCAGGCGGCGCTGGTAGCTGTCAAGCAGTGGAAGTACGAGCCGGCGCAACTGAACGGCAAACCGACTCCCGTCCATCTGACCGTCACCGTTCAATTTCACGGCCAGTAACGCACCACGGCATTCCCCACTCCTTATCGCAATCCACTCGGTGTCGTCCGGGAACATACCCGCGCGATGCAACTTGCTCTAACCTGTGCGGTCCTCTCTGTTCTCTGTTCGCGCGCTTAGCCGCACACTGTGCGATCCCGTTCGAAGCAGCACTGAACTTTCCTCATTCACGGGTGCTGCTCCGCCTTGCGAATGCTCACTCCCCTTCGTATACTGGCCACCCGGCCTTCTGGCAGCTCTGGCGGGTGGGTAGCCCGCCGCCACGCAACCCATTTGGCCATTCTTTCCGCGCCTGCGCGTCTCTCACAGGCGGAATTTCGCGGTCCCGTTGGCGCCAGGGCGTTCCAACGGGGCAGAGGAGACTTTTGCATGCCCCAAACGCTTGTGCCTGAGGAAATGAATGTTTACCAAAACGCTGAAGCGCGTTTTGAAGTGGCCGCGGACAAATTGGGCCTCGAACAGGGTCTCTATCGTTACCTGAAATATCCCGACAAGGAAATTACGCTGTACATCCCCGTCGGCATGGACAACGGCCAGCTCGAAGTTTTCATCGGCTACCGCGTCCTTCACTCCACCGTCCGCGGTCCCGGCAAGGGAGGCATCCGTTTTGCTCCCGACGTCAGCCTCGATGAAGTCCGCGCCCTCTCCGCCTGGATGACCTGGAAATGCGCCGTGGTGGACATTCCGTTCGGGGGAGCCAAAGGCGGCATCATCTGCGATCCACGCAAACTTTCGCGTGGTGAACTCGAACGCCTTACCCGCCGCTACACCGCCGAACTTTCGGATTGGCTGGGCCCGGAGCGCGACGTCCCCGCTCCCGACGTCGGCACGAACGAACAGACAATGGCTTGGGTCATGGACACCTACGCCATGCACGCCCGTCAGGCCACCAACGCCGTCGTTACCGGCAAGCCCATTGAACTCGGCGGCTCACGTGGCCGCCGCGAAGCGACCGGGCGCGGTGTGATGATCTGCGTGGACAAAGCCATGGCCAAGCTCGGCATGAAAAAAGAAAGCACGCGCGTCATCATTCAGGGCTTTGGCAATGTGGGTTCGCTCGCCGCGGATTTGATGCAGAAGGCCGGCTATAAGATCATTGGTCTTGCCGACATCGGCGGCGGCCTCTACAACGAAAAAGGGTTCGACGTTCCCAAAGTCATCGAGTGGGTCTACACGCAGAAGAAACCGCTGCAGGAATTTCCCGGCGGTGGCGCCAAAATGAGCTCCCGCGATATTCTGTTTCAGCCTTGCGATGTCCTCATCCCTGCCGCCATCGAAAACCAGATCACCGAGCAGAATGCTCATAAGGTTCAAGCCAGAGTCCTCTGCGAGGGCGCCAACGGCCCCACTACCTGGCAGGCGGACGCGGTTATTGACGCGAAGGGCATTTTCACCATCCCCGATATTCTCGGGAATGCCGGCGGCGTCACGGTGAGTTACTTCGAGTGGGTTCAGGACCGGCAGGGCTTTTTCTGGCGCGAGAGTGAAGTGAACGAGCGACTCCTGGACGTGATGGAACGCTCCTTCGACGAGGTGGTTCGTTATGCGGAACTCCACCGCGTCAACAACCGGATCGCCGCGTATATGCTGGCGATCGACCGCGTGGCTTCCGCTCTAAAGTTGCGCGGCATTTACGCCTGATTTTTCTTGGATTTCTGCGGCGGCGCAGCAAACTCTTTGTCCTAGTTGGCGCGCGGTCGCATGATTTAGACTGATTCGGACCGTTTTGCGGTCAAGGAAGGAGTCCGTACCGTGGCCTCGGACTCGTCGCATGAACGTCTCTTACGCTTGGAAGATCAATACCGCGGCGAGATTTGCCGCGTGGGCCGCTGGATGCATGAACGCGGCTACATCGTCGCCGGTGAAGGCAACCTCTCTATCCGTCTGGATTCCGAACGCATTCTCACCACCCCCACCTGCGTCAACAAAGGCATGATGGGGCCCGAGGATCTTGTCATCACGGATATGGAAGGTACGCATCTCCAGGGCGACCGCAAAATCTCCTCTGAAGCGGGTATGCATCTGCTCTTCTATCGCATGCGTCCCGATGTCAACGCCATCTGCCACGGCCATCCTCCCACCGCCACGGGATTTGCGGTCGCGGGGCTCGGTCTTGATCAAGCCCTGCTCCCCGAAGTGGTCGTGGGCCTCGGTAAGGTTCCGCTGGTTCGTTATGCGACCCCCGGCACGCCCGATCTCTGCGCTGTTCTTGAGCCCTACGTGCCGCACTACGACGCGCTTCTCCTTGCCAATCATGGCGTCACCACCTGCGGGCCCGATCTGCTCACGGCCTTCTCCCGCATGGAAACGGTCGAGCACTTCGCGAAAATCACCCTGGCCGCGAAACTCGCGGGGGAACCCCAACTCCTCTCGACACGCGAGGTTGCCAAGCTTATGGCGGCGCGTGCCAAATATTTCGTCACGCCTCCTCCGGGTGGCGGCGCGGAATTGCCGGATACTTGCGACACAGGTGAATCCAACGCTGACGAAGTTACGCTCACGCGCGGCGAACTCGATGCCCTCATTGACGAAGCTGTCCGCAAAGACCGCGCCCGCCGCTAATCTGAATTTTCAAACGAAAACGTGCACGCCGCTTTTGTAGCGGCCGCTTTCTGAAGCGGGCGTATTTCCCTTAGGCGTGTAGGGACCACTCTTCAGGCTGGATCGTCGCCGGGCTTATCCTTGCGTTGACTCTCCGACGCATCCGGCTCTTCTGTCGTTTCCAGTAAACCCGCGCGTCCCAGTTCCCGATAGTAACCGGGCCGCGTGTGCCGGTAATGGTCCGCCGGAATTTTCCCGTTGAGCCATGCCGTGTCCATGGGATAGACGGTGGGGTCAAAGATCACCAGGTAGAAATGCCAAATCAAAATGGAAAAGGTAGCCAACAGCGCTTCATACCAGTGCACCGCCGTCGCGGCGTCGGCCACCCACTTGGGGAAATGACGCAATGTGAAATTGTTAAACCATAGCAGAAAGCCGGTGAGCGCCATCACTCCGGTGCCCCACAGGAATGCCCAGTACTCCATTTTTTCCGCGTAGTTGAACTTCGCGAATTTCGGCTCTTCCTTGCTTAGCCCCAGGTTGTAGCGGAAAACTTCCAGGATGTCCGTGGCGTCCTTGATCGTCGGAATCATCGCGCTGATAAACGTGCGGTCGCGCTTCTTCAT
>CAYOOS010000223.1:5731-7012 GCA_964405585.1 uncultured Acidobacteriaceae bacterium
TGCAGCAGCATGAATCCCAGCGTGAACGGGATCAGCACCCAGTACGTCCAGCGAATCCACTTCACCACCGGATGATTCGGCCCCGCATTCGTTTGCACATGTACGGGCCCGATTGTGAATTTGGATTCCCCCACACCTTTGTGGCATTGGCCGCACGTTTTGGGCAGGTTTGCGGCATTAACGGTTGAGCGAGGATCGCTCGAAGGGAGAATGTCGTGTACGCCATGGCACGAAGCGCAATTTGCTGCGGTCAGTTTTCCGCCTTCGAGAGCCAAACCGTGATAGCTGCCGGCATACGATGGCAGGCGATCCGCTGGCAGATTATTGCGCAGGGCCAGCCGGGGATCGCCATGGCAACGCCCGCAGGTTTCCGCGGAAATATTGGCGGCATTTAGGGGCGAAGCCGGGTTGCTCGGGTCCATAATCAGGTGTTCGCCGTGGCAGTCGGTGCAAACGGGTGCATCCCGCACGCCAGTCTTGACCGCTTCCCCGTGGACGCTCTCGTTGAACTGCCGGGCAATTTCCTGGTGGCATTGCCCGCAGGTCTCCGGCACTTTCCAATGATTCACGTTGGAACGCGCATCGCGAGCAGGGTAAATATCGTGGCTGCCGTGGCAACTACTACAGTCCGCCGCCTTCTCGTTGCCCGAAGCCACCGCGCGGCCGTGAACGCTCTGTTTGTAAGACTCAACGGGATGAGCGATGGCAATCTTGTGTCGCGACAAAAATCCGGCATCGCTGTGGCATTTTGCGCAAGTATCCGCCAGGTTCTTGCGCGCCACTGTGGAGTCCGGCTCGCTCGGGGCCTTCACGGCATGAACGGCGCCATGGCACGAGGTGCAATTGGGAGCATCGGGGTCGCCATTCTTTGCCGCTTGACCGTGGATGCTCCCCGCGAGGGTTTTCACTTCGTCCGCATGACATTCCGTGCATTTGGCGGGAATGAGTGCGGCAGCGGAAGTCAATTCATGCACGCTGCCATGGCACGTGGCACACGCAGTTTCACCCAGAATCGCGTGCACGCTCCCGGCGAATGCCTTCACTTCATCTTCGTGGCACGTGGCGCACTGTACTTTGGCGATTTTAGCGGGGTGCGGAAAATCTTTAATGCTGGTATGGCAATCGGAACAGCCCAGAATCGCATGCGCGCTGGCCGCGTGTTTCGCAGGATTGATGTAGATGTCCTTGCCTGTGTCCGACTTCATACCCGCCTGCCCATGGCACGCCAGACATCCCTGGTCAGCGGCCGAAGCAGGTAGAGCCAGAGTCAGATAAATCAAC
>CAYOOS010000224.1:0-7010 GCA_964405585.1 uncultured Acidobacteriaceae bacterium
AAGCGTTCGAGTTTTCGCTCGGCGATCCTGCCGGCCCAGGCGCAGAGTTCGGTTAGGCCCCAATAGCAGAGCGCGAGCAGGAACAGCGATTCGATGAAAGCATAGAATTCCGTGCCGAGCGCGCTGATCGTCAGCGTGAGCTCGGGCACCGTGATGGAAGGAAATCCTCCGTGGAGGACTTTGTCTTCGGAATAAATGCGCGTGGGGTCGAGACTCTGAGTGCCGAGTTGGCCGGCGAGCACTATCGGACCATAAAGGATAGCGGCAAGTTTGGGATCATCGGGGATCGTCTGCAAATGCAAGCGCATGGGCAGTTTCACGTCCACGTGGTCGCCGTTCTTCCAGGTGCGCTGAATTTTCGCGTAGCTGGAGGGAGTCAGCTTTTCGTTTGAGCGGAAGGGCTTGCCGTTGATCGTCACGGCGGCGTTTTCGGCCCAGTAAGGAACACGCACGTTTAGAGTAAAGTCGGCGGGCGATTTCGTCTGGACTACCAGGCGGGTTGCGGCTTCTTCGGGGAAATGCGTTTCCTGCCGGATGACCACGCCCTTTTCCTGCCAGTGCACCTCGGAGGCGAAGAACAGGTTCACCCAGAGCGATTGTGCGTCGTGAAAATAAAAACTCTCGCCAAGTTTTGAGAAATTTTCCAAGCCCGTACCGCAGCAACAGAAAAAACCCTGGTGTGGCACGAAATGAACTTTCCACTGGCCGGGCTGCATTCCGAGGTAGTACAGCGGGGAGCCTTCCGCGGGGTTCGGCGTGGCGAGGATGTGGTTCAGGAAAGCGCGTTCGTAATAGTCGGCGAATTGCGGGTCGGGCTGCCAAGTGAACAGATGGCAAGTCAGCTTGAGCATGTTGTAGGTGTTGCAGGTTTCCTGGGTGAGGTCCGTGAGTTCGGAGGCGAGCTCGTCGGGGGGAGTGCGGAAATGTTCGCTGATGCTGTTGCCGCCGGAGACGTAGCTGCGGTGCAGGGCGACTTGTTGCCAGAAGAACAGCGCGGCGTCGTGGTAGAAGGGGTCGCCGGTCAGCTCAAATTCGCGCGCGGCGCCGATGAATTTGGGAATTTGGGTGTTGGCATGCAGACCGGTGAGTGCATCCCGGCGCTGCGCGGCGGGGTCCATCACGGCGTGATGGTCGAAACGTCTGGCGACCACGAGATATCGGGGATTGTTGGTGGCGTCGGAGAGGTTGGCCAGGACTTCATTCATGCCGCCGAATTCAGTTTGCAAGGTGCGCTGCATTTGTTCTTCGGGGATGCGGCCGGTGCGCCAGTCCACCCATGAGGCCATGCGTTCGAGCACTTGCAGGGCCTGAGGATTCTGACAGAGCTGATAAACATCGAGCAGGCCGGCCATGACTTTATGGAGTGCATACCAGATGACCGCGGCGGGACGGCCCTGTTCCAGGTCGTCGAAGCTCGATTCGGGGAACGCGGAAAGATAGCCCTTCTCGCCGAGTTGCGACTGGCATTTTGCGAGTTCTGCCACCATGGCGTCGGCCTTTGCCTTGATGCGGGCATCGCTGGTCGAGGCATACATCTGGCCGGAGGCAGAAAGAAAATGGCCGACGTAATGGCCGCGCCAACCATTGGTGGGAGACTCGCGGTTGTAGAGCGGCTCGGCAGTCGAAGGCAGTTTGGCGTTGACGCGGAAATTATGCAGCAGGCGATCCGAATCAAGGGCGAGAAGATATTTTAGGGTTTGGCCGCGCATCCGGAGCAGGTCTGGATCGAGAATCCTGACGTCTTGAAGGGGAAAAGGAATGGCGGCCAGCGTGGGAAGAGAGTACTTGTCCTGCGGGATCGTGTTATCAGTGAGAGGCGGCCCAAGCACTTTGCCGGACGCACTCGTGGCGGCAAGCGCTGTGCCGCCGTAGAGAATGCGGAGCAGAAAGTCACGCCTGATCATCGAAGCATCCTTTCCCCGAATCACCGGGAATCTGGAAGGATGGACTTATGTTCCGACGGATTATACCCCCAGGCACAACCGTGGATCCGGGTGTGACACCTTTCGGGGATCGCGCGCAAAGGTTCTCTTCTTGCGGCCGTTGTTTTTAATAGGCCCAGTAGGGAACTTGGCCTCCGGGTGAGTTTTGTCCTTCGATGGAGGTGAAAACGGTGCGGCCGAAGAAGAACGGAAGGCCCCAGTCGAAGGTGCCGGAGTTTGGCCCGGCTAGTCCGTTGATGGCAGCGTCGCTTGGATTGGCCGTGAGAGTGTCCGCATTGCCAACGACGAAACTGACCGAGCCAGTCGCCCCATTTGTTCCCTGGTTTGTGGCCGAGAGATTCTGTGTAGAGGACGGACAATACCAATAAGTCGCGTCGGCACAGGCGGGAATGCCAGTGGTGTTGGAGTCCAGGAAATAGATGCCGTTGGAGCCGCTGTCGATAAAGCTGGAGTTCGTGTAGGAGAAGCCGTTGTAGACGGTCGTGAAATTACCACTCGAGGGATCGAGGGTGTAAACAGTGGCGCTTCCTAGAGCGTTGTTGGATTGCGTGCCAATACCAAAGATGAGCGAGCCGGTGACGGTCGTCTCTGCCCCCGAGACGGAAGGTAATTGAATGAGGACGCCGTTATTGTCGGTGGCAAACAAAATCACCGGATTCGGCACCTGGCTAGAAATACTCTGTGCCGTCACTTCGCAACCGGAAGAAGGACATTCGTAATACACGCCAGGGTTGGATGCACCACTTACGGTGCAAGCAGAACCGCAGTCATGCGCAAGAGTCCCCACACCCAAAATGCCGTTGGCGCCGAGATTTGCAAGATCATCTTCGGGCATTCCATTGCTTGTGCAGCTTTCTGGAACATCAGGAAAATTTGAGCTGCCGATGACCTGTATGGGCAAGGACTTTGCCTTTTCACCGGCGATGGTCAAGTCCGTGGTAGCGACGGGTCCCCAGGTGACGCCGTCGACAAAGGGAAAGCACTCGACAACCGGATTGCCATTCGAGCCAGTCTGTTGGGGAAGCGAAATCGTAAGGGCCGAGGACAAGATCCTGAGCCCGGAGGAACCGGTATCCACCAGAATGCCGTTAATCGTCTGGCAGTTCGAGGTGCTGCCCGGAGCGCAGACGGTGACGCTGGTGAATGCGCCGTCAACGTAGGGGTTGTTGTAGGGAGCACCGGCAGTTGGTCCGGTATTCACCGTAATGGATTGCACGTTTGAAACAGGGGAGCCGGAGCCAGTGTTACCGCCGCCGCCCGTGTTGGGGGTGCTGCTGCTGTTTGCGCCACACCCTGCTGTTGCAGCCAAAGCAGCCGCCAAACTCAAGGAAAGAAATCCGTGTTGAAGGGCGCGATTCATCGGAGGTCCTCCGCGCGGACGCCTGCGGGCAACATTTGTGGAACGTACGCTCTGCCCAAGAAGGAGCGAGGATGTCCCGCAGATTGGACCACCAAGCCGGGCAGTTGGATCAGCAAGGGACCGTGGCCATGGCGATGAGCGCGTTGCGCCTGAACTTCTTGCGAATACTGGTCGAAATAGGTGCCCAGGAGCTGGCGCAAGTCGGGATGGGCGGGGCCTTGCCAAGTAACGGCGAAGACCTTTCCTGCGGGCGAGACATATTCCTTTACGGCGATGCCGGTGGAGGCTTGAATCTCATGGACCGTGAAGGAATCGCTGCTGGTCGTCTGACGAGAGCCCTGCATTTTTTCCTGGTCGGCCTGAACCGACGTCGTGTCACCACCCAAGGAGGCTAACAGCGGAAAGGGAAGAGTCAGAATCACGAATAGACTGCCTAGTATTCTCGAATTCATAGTGTTTGCTCGATGTTGGCTACACGCTGTCTTTGATTTCAATTTTGGCCCGGCAGAAGCAATCCGGAATTTTCGAGTTCATTTTACGAGTTCGGATCGTCTCTGCGTGTGGTGGGAGGGGCGGGGGCCCTTCGTTGCACACTACCGAATGGCCGCCGAGTGGGGTGTCCTCACCGCATATTACGCTGCATCAGTAGTGATGAAGGATAGCGGGTGAAGGTTGCTTGGAAAGAAATCAAGCCGGGACCGGTTGGCGCTATAAACCGGCGGCGACTGTAACAATCCAGGCCAAACGATTATTCTGAGATGTGGCTGAGAATCCAGACAAGCACACCGAGACCCCGGTTCGCAGAGGATCGTTCCGATCCTTCGTTCGATGGTTTCTGTTGGGAGTGGTGCTTCTTTGGTCGCTTCCTGCACTGATCCTTGTGGCTGCCCGATGGGTTGACCCACCGACCACCGCGGTGCACATGGAGCGCCGCTTGCAGGCTTGGATGCACCACAAGCCTTATCACGAACGATACGAATTCGTTCCACTGAACCGAATCGCGCCCGACTTCCAGCATGCGGTGATCGCCGCGGAAGACGGGCGCTTCTATGAGCATCACGGATTCGATTGGCAAGCGATGGAAATCGCCGCGGAGAACGATCTGGAGGGCGGCCGCGTTCACGGAGGGTCCACCATTACGCAGCAACTGGTAAAAAACCTGTTCTTCGGCACCGGCCGCTCATTCCTGCGCAAGGGCGCCGAGTTCACGCTTGTGTCGGTGGCTGAACTGGTCCTCGGGAAGAAGCGCATTCTGGAACTGTACTTGAACGTGGTCGAATGGGGCCCCGGTGTTTATGGCGCGGAGTCGGCGTGCCGTTACTACTACAAAACTTCGGCGCGGAATATTGATCGGGAAGAGTCGGCGCGACTGGCCGCAATTCTGCCGTTGCCCCTGAAGAGACGGCCCGATCACATGAATCAATACAGCGAACTCATCCTGGAGCGGATGCGCCAAATGGGCTGGTAATCGCGGGCAGTATCAACGGTGCACCATTTTCAATGCAACCGCCTGTGGCTTGAGTTCAGCGCAGGACAGGTTTGGCCCGGCAGGCCTGGCAAATGTAGGTGGAGTTGTGGCTCACCTTGGCCCACTCGATGCGGCAAACGGAGCACAGTTCCATGGACTGGTATTCGCACTCGGCGCAGATTTCGTCCGAGGGCATTGGCAAGTCCTGCGCATATTCGCGAGGAGCGACTCTGGCGCCGCAGCGGGCGCAGCGAATGACCGGCGCCTCAACAGAGAAGCCGGGACCGGCGGCGAGTTTTTTGTCCAGAAGTTCGAGAACGCGTTTGGCGAGGTGTTCGGCGGTGAGGCCGAAGTGCTGGACGAGTTCCCAAGGATTGCCGGAAATGCCGAAGCGATCGGTGACGCCGACCATGGTGAGCTGTAGCGGAAGGTGAAAATCCTTGCGCTGTTGGAGGATGGCGCCAGCAACGATATTGCCGAAGCCGCCGACCTGATGTTCTTCCGCAGTAACGACAACGCGGGTTTCTTCCGCGGCGCGCACGAGCGTGGCGACATCCAACGGCTTCACGGTATGGACATTCACGATGCGGGTTTCGATGGCGTACTCCTCTTTCAGGAGCCAGGCGGCGCGCATCGCTTCGGGAACCATGGGACCGCAGGCGATGATGGTGACGTTTTCTTTCTCGTTTTTGTAAGCGGGGCCCAGGGTGGTTTCAAAGGCATCGAGAAATTTGGAGTTCGCACCGCGATAGCGAATCACGTTGGCGACGCCGAACTGATAGGGCGTATCGGGCTTGGTGACGATGGGAGTGGCTTCGCGAGCGAAGCGCAAATAACACGGCCCCTTTAAAGTGAGAAGCGAATATTCGGTGGCCTTTTGTGTTTCGACGGAGTCGCACGGCACGACTACGTGCATGTTGGGCAAGATGCTGGTGAGAGCGATTTCTTCCAGCGCCTGGTGCGTTGCGCCATCGGGGCCGACGGAAATACCGCCATGCGCGCCAGCGATTTTCACGTTGAGATTGGAATAGCAGATGGTGGTGCGAATCTGATCCCAGGCGCGGCCGGAAGCGAACACGCCGTAGGTGCCGGTGACGGGGATGAAGCCTTCGCGAGCGAGGCCGGCAGCGACGCTCATCATATTTTGTTCGGCGATGCCGACGCTGAAGACGCGGTTGTTGCGCTCTGGATGTTTGTTCTCAAAATCGGTGATGCGAATGGAGCCGGAGATATCCGCGTGCAGAGTGACGACACGGGGATCTTCTCCGGCGTGTTCCAGGCCGCGGCCAAAGCCCATGCGCGTGGGGTCCATATCCACTTTCATGGTGTCGCGGGCGTTCCACCAGTATTCGAGAGCGAATTTGGGGATGCCGTCTTTGGCTTTGTGGGCGACTTCGGCGGCGTTGGTGGCGGCGCGCTTCAGCAAAGCTTCCACGCGGGCGCGCGGAAAGTCGGGCGTGAGGAGTTCAGGCAGGGCTTTCTCAAATTGTTCTTTCTTGGGCGGAGTGCCGTGCCAGCTCGCCTCGTTCTCCATGAAAGAGACGCCCTTGCCCTTGATGGTGCGCGCCAGGATTACGGTGGGGCGGCCGGAAGTTTCGCGGGCACGCGAGAAGGCGTCGAGAATCTGTGGCATGTCGTGGCCATCAATGGAGATGACGTTCCAGCCAAATGCGGAATATTTTTCGGTGAGAGGTTCGACGTTCATCACGTCCTTGACCCAACCATCAATTTGGAGGCGGTTGACGTCGATGATGGCGCAGAGATTGTCGAGGTTATGGTGGCTGGCGGCCATAGCGGCTTCCCAGACGCTGCCTTCCTGCTGCTCGCCATCGCCCATAATCACGTAAATGCGGTGGGAGGCGCCGCGAAGTTTTGCGGCCAGGGCACTGCCGACTGCTGCGCCGAGTCCCTGGCCGAGGGAACCACTGGAGATTTCCACGCCGGGAACTTTCAGCCAATTGGGATGCCCTTCAAAGCCTGAGCCGAGTTGGCGAAGGAGCACGACATCGTCGAGAGGGAAGTAACCTGCTCGGCCTAGAGCGACGGAGAGAGCGGGAGCTTTGTGGCCAGCGGACCAGAAGACGCGATCGCGATCGGGCCAGGCGGGATAGGCAGGATCGTGATTGAGGACGTTCAGATAGAGCGCAGCGGCGATATCGATCACGGAAAGCGTGCCGCCTGGATGGCCGGAGCCTGCAGCATAGATGCTGACGATGTCCATCGCGCGCATTTCGGCAGC
>CAYOOS010000225.1:0-6987 GCA_964405585.1 uncultured Acidobacteriaceae bacterium
TCGCCCCGCTGACCGAATTACAAAACCTGCGGGCGTTGATTGTGGACCACAGCGCGGCCAGCCGCCGCATGGTTCGCGAGCAGATCGGCAGTTGGGGAATGCGTCACGCGAGTTGCGGCTCGGGTAACGAAGTGCTCACCGTCATCCGCTCGGCACGGGAAGGCGGCGATCCTTATCACTTCCTCGTTTTGGACAGCCAGTTGCCCGAGACGAATGCCGAGGCTCTGGCAGAAGCCGTGAAGAAGGATGCCGTCGGGCGCGATGTGGCGGTGATTCTGGTCACCTCCGTAAGCCGTTGGAGCGCCATGAAGCGTCTGGAGGGACGCAGCATCGACGTCTGCCTCACCAAGCCGGTGCGGCAGTCTCAACTCATGAACGCATTGGCCACCGCATGGTCGCAAAAACTCGGAAAGCCGCCTCTCGAACCCTCGAAATCGCGGCGCCACATCGCCGCGGCCGGAAAATTCGCCGACCGGGCGATTCGGGTTCTGGTGGTGGAGGACAACATCGTCAACCAAAAGGTCGCGGGCCTGATGTTGAATCAGTTGGGTCTGCGCCCGGATTTCGCGGCCGACGGGCGGGAAGCGGTGCAGATGTGGTCCATGGCGCCCTATGATGTCATCTTCATGGATTGCCAGATGCCGCGCATGGATGGTTACGAGGCCACCGGCGAGATTCGCTCGCGCGAGCGGGCAGGCCAGCGGACCGTGATTATCGCCATGACCGCCGAGGCCATGGCCGGCGCGCGGGAAGATTGCCTGGTCGCTGGAATGGATGACTACATCGCCAAGCCGGTGAGCGCCAGCGAACTGCTCCGCGTGCTCGATACCTGGGTCTCTTCCGACGTGGTCGAGAGTTGATCGGCGTGGTGCGGACATCAAGCGCCGGAGCAAAACATTATTGGCCACGGATGGACACGGATTCACACGGATGAAAAGAAACTTGTTTTTATCCGTGTCCATCCGTGGCAAATTTTGTTTTGACGAAGCTGGCCCAGTCTCATGCGCAGACCGCTCCCTTGCTTTACGGTCGCGCGAGCAAGCGGTCACACTTGCGAATTCTGCAACACTTCCCCTCTCTTAATCGTCGCCTGCACGACATTCGTACCCAGCTGATATCCCACCTCGCTGGGACCCCTTCCCGGGGAAAACCCAAAATGGTTGGCCGGGCATCTCTACGGGCCTCGGCTTGCAGAGGCGTAGTTCGACAAATGACAGACGCGATAGTCTGCCTTGTCTGGAGCTTGCACGGATGTCCGAACAGAAGGTCCTTCTGTCACACCCACTGTGTCTTTTTGAGCCACGAGACAGAAGATGATTGGTGGCGCCAAAACACTCGGAAGATTGCCTAGGCGAGTGACCGCCAGCATCGACCGCACCGCATGGAGAGCCAGGCATTGGGGAAGTCGTCTCGTAGAATAGGAGAATCCTTATGACACAAGATAAGCGCGGGATCAGATACTGGAGTCGGTTTCGCTTTCTGGCAACCATATTAACGCTTTCAAGCACCTCAGCAGGAGCCGCGACGGCAACCTCCCTGATACACCTGACGAAAGTAACCGTTGCAGACGTCCGGCTGGACGGATCTGGCGATATATTTATCGCAGGATTTCAAGGAGATCCGGCCGTTCCCGATAGCGAGGACGCTTTTCTCTCTAAGATTAACTCCGACGGCTCAGTCGGGTACACGATAACGGTCGGAGGTAGCAAGCGAGACTACGCCGTTGCCTTGGCTATCGATTCAACCGGCGCCGCTTACATCTATGGCCAGACCGAATCAACGGATTTTCCCGCTACGAAAGGCGCACTGCAAACTACAGTAGCGGGCGGGTCACCGCTTGGCTTTGTTGTAAAGGTTACTCCCCAGGGCAAGATTGTATATGCCACACTCATTGGCGGCGACTCCGAGGTCTTCCCTATTCATGGTGGCCTCTTGGTCGATTCCACCGGGCGGGTAACCATTTCCGGCCAAACGGTCGGCGGTGGCTTTCCCCAGACGACTGGCGCGCCATTCACAAGCACGGACACTAACACGTTCTTTGTCCTGACCCTTGATAGCGCGGGGGCGACAATAGTGAGCGCCATTCGTGGCATCGGCGGGCAATTGGCCACTGACGACCAAGGAAGCATTTACCTGGCAGGTTCGCAGATGGCGAGCCCGACTACGCTGCCAGTCACCTCGGGGGCCTTCCAAGCCGCCTACTCACCGCATCCATGTAGCGGTACTAGCCAATTGGCACTCGGATGCTCGTATCAGTATGTTGCAAAGTTGAGTTCGGATCTGACCCAGATTGCCTACCTCACATATCTGTCGGGATCGTGGGGTGCAAAACCGGCAGCGCTTTCCGTAGATCAACAGCACAACGTCCTGCTAGCCGGAACCACGAATTCGCCAGACTATCCAACTGCGGCCAATGCGTTCGAACCCCTTTACATTGCTAACGCCCCACCGCCCCCGGAGGTGTGCCCGCTCGGATGCATCTTCCCTCCGGCCGCAATCGGGTACTTCACCAAGCTCAACGCCACCGGCACCGGCCTCGTATATTCCACCTTCCTCGGCGGAACCCAGACGGACACAATCACGTTCGCAGCACTCTCCAGTGACGGGATCTATCTCTCCGGTCAAGCCGGCTCCGACGACTTTCCGGCTCTGGTCGGGGCTCCCTCGGAATGCTTGCCTGCGACGGTTGCGACACGTCTCAGCCTGGACGGTTCGAGCCTCTCCGCGGCTCGAATCGTTCCGGGACAAGTGTTAGCCTACGATCCGGCCGCGGGCGACTTACTCGCCTGGACGGGCACGGATCTGGTGTCCTTCGATTTAACTGCTCCTCCACCCGCCATCACTTGTATACTCGATTCGGCAGACCTGCGCCCGGTGACGGCAATCGCTCCTGGCGAACTCCTTTCCATTTTCGGCCCCTTCTTTCTGAATGGGGCAGGAGTTTCACCCTCAAAAGGATATCCGCGGTCGCTTGACGGTGTCCAGGTGAGCTTCAATGGCGTGAGCGGCCCGTTGCTGTATGTGTCGCAACAGCAAATCAACGTACAGGCCCCTTATGAAATCGCGGCATCCTCACAGGCGACCGTGACAGTTGCATCTTCTGAGTTCAATCAACTTGATTCCGCTAGTCTCCTTGTGACGGCGAGGAATCCATCGGCGTTCCTCGATGACACATCGCCATCATCGGCCGTCTGTGAGATATCCGGCGGCCAGCAATATGCCGGCGGGGCAATTGCGTTCGCGCTGAACAGCGATGGCTCTCAAAACACCTGCACGAATCCTGCCGCCGCCGGTTCACTTGTGTCTATTTTCCTAAATGGCCTCGGACTGAGTGTTCCGACGCCCGTGACTGGCAGCATCAATGCCAGTCCAGGCACCCCACTGAATCTACCGGTCACGCTCCTTGCCGGCACGACGGCTACGGTCGTCTCCGCCGTGGCCCCTCCCGGATCGATCTCCGGCGTCTGGCAAGTCAACGTCTTGACCGCGACCAGCCCAACCGGTGCAATCGCTCTCTCGTTGGCCGTCGACTCAATCCCGCTGCGGGACGGAACTCTCACCATCTGGGTGCGTTGACTCGGCATGCCTGAATGTGCCCTAAGGAAGGTTTATGTCAAGAGGTAGATGAGCCTTTCTTAGTCCTTCGGACTAGCTACAATCGCCAGATTGTCCCCCAGAGCTCGCCGAAGCGGGAAGAGAAAGGCCCATTTAGCCAACTTGTGTCGAGCCAGCTCCACTAATTACCGATGTTCAACACCTCGACATGGATTATGAAATCGGGCGACTGTGTGACTGTGCCTACGCTCTGCGTCCCCGAAAAGACGTAGCCGTTCATCCCTGAAAAGTTTCCAAACGACTCGGACCAAGCAGATGGCGTATACTCCTTAAAGCAATTACCCGTGGTTCCGCCGTCCACGCTGCATTGCGCGTAGCCCAAGGTAATTGGGTCAAGGACCTCGAAGCGCATGTCATAGACGCCCCCCGTGAGGACCGGATAGGCATGGAAGATCCACTGATCGTCCTGCCCGCCGCTGTTTGTGGCGGGCAGGTTCGTAATATCATGCTCGACAAAGTTTGGGCTCTCAACCGTGCCCATATTACTGTTCGTCTGCCGGCAGATTCCGCCGTCACAGTTTGTAAAGTCAGAATAGTAGAACGCGATGGTATCGGCGGGGCTGGAATTCTGGACGCGACGAAAGAACCCGTATTCAAAGCCGCCGTCTGTACAGGGTCGATCGCTCAGATAGACGGTCTCGACCATGTATGCACCCGACCCTGATACGGAGCCGCTTCCGTCGAAAGCGCCCCGGAATTCCAGACCCTTAGTGCTCGAAAGCGAAGTCGATACACTAAACGCATCGCTCGGAGCGGTAGGGTAATCGCCGGCCAGTGCGGTTGCGGAGTTACTTCCGTTGCTGTACCAGTAGATCGGTTTGCTAGGTTGATTGGTGATTTGGCACACACTTCTTGTGGCGCCCGAGGAGCCACCAAAAACAGTGTAGTAAATCGGCGGGCGACTTGTGCTTAGCAGTTGGGAATGGGTCGCCGATCCCCCGAATCCCGTTGACTGGGCGATCTCAGTCGCAGCGCCGTTGTAATAGGCGAAATAGTTTACCTCGTCCCCCGACCGCTCAATCGCATTCCATGTCGGCGCATTTACGTTCTGAGCAAGCGCGGCGTGGCAGAGCATGGCGATGCAGGTTGCCACAACTGCCGTCCTTCGAGTGATAGCTGTCAGTTCACTTCTCCACGTCATTTGGTGAGCCCTCCTAAGGCTCACGATCACAATGGACCAAGTGCTGCAAACTGATATGCCGCATCTATCTCTATTTGCGGTAATACTTCTCAAGTTAATGAAAAGGAGTCAGGTATTTATTTGCCTACGGCGTTTGGGCCACCCGCAATGCTTATCTAGCGCCCGCGTATCTCGCAATGTGGCCTTACTGATGGGCGTGTTTTAGGAGAAGGCGCTTCCTGACCTGGCGGTGTTGCATTGTCGTGCGAGAGCGGAACTATAATCGTGACCCCGGCCAAACCGATAGGAGACTAATCTGGGGGGCCGAACAAATCGCTGCCAAGAAGCTGGGGCATCTCGATGAGGCTGTGCGCCAAGGAGCGAGGCTGACGGATTAATCCGTCTACGCGCAGCTCAAGCGATCTGGGAAAGAGTGCGCAGGCCCGGTTCGCCTTGGTGAGTGTCGCGCCCAAGTGGCGGGAACGCTATTGGCGACCGATAGGAGGCTGCCCAAGAAAATGTCGCCACGCTGGGCCTTGTCGGAAAGGTAATGTGGTTGGCAACCTTAGTTAGTGGACCGATGCTTACGAGAGGCAGCGGCGATAACCAGCAGCATTTACCGTAAATGCGGTATATTCAATTTGGCGGAACGGTCTATACTAACCGCAATCATATGGACCGGAAACCATTAACATTCCGGGAGCGGCGCGATGACCCTTGTAGCGACGGTGTTTCGCCCCAAACCCCTCAACGCGCTACCAAAACGCAGATACCGTTTCGGTCGGTAGACAGTACCAGAGAACGGCTGTTGACGACGTCACAAGTGTCACAGTGGCTCGAGATTTCTCCTCGGACCGTATGTCTCTGGGCGGAACTCGAGGAGATCCCTGCATTTAAACTAGGCCATCAATGGCGATTCCGCGAAAAGGATATTCGACAATGGTTAGACAACCGCTCACCGCGCAAGACGGCGGAGTGATGTAACGTGCCACTGTCCAACAATCACTCCGTCCCCGCGTCCAATCTGCCAATGGCGTCAACGCAGGAAGGCGGCGCCCAAGTTAACGCCGCCTTGCTCCCAGGTCTTGCATTGTAGCCGCCATCGATCAAGCACTACACACATTGAGCCATCCTTCGCCCTTTGCGCTCGGGGCGTTCGGTGGTCGACGCTTGGAGGTACCGACCGGAGCACGGCCAGTGTCCTGACAACAAACCGAAGATGTCCGGTACCTCGGCCGCTAACGCTGCCGCTGTCCACGTTGCGCAAAGCCATTCCGCCTCCTATCCAACGATATGGCCAATTATGACCGAGAGATTGTTGAGCCCCGTTTGAACGCGACGTTGGTCGTGCCGATATGGGGAGCTGTCGTTGCATCCCACGGATTAACGACAGTCACCCGCGCCTTGGCGTAATCGCTGCGATCCCGCGTAACCACCGTAAGCCCGTGGTGAATAGCCGTGGCGGCGATGATCAGGTCCCGCTGGGAGAAAGTGTGCCCCGTCTTCCGGCCTTCCTCCACCAGAAGCCGCCATTTGAGCATAATGTCTTCAGTGACCTGGAGAACACGACCGTTGAAGATGGGGCGTACGTTGTTCGCGAGCCAGTCATTCAATTCCGCGCGGCGCGTGGGTTCGCCGACCAGCTCAATGCCAAATCGAATCTCGGAAAGCGTAACCGCGCTGACATAGAGTTGGTCAAGGGGACAGCCATCGACGAACGACACGACCCGCTGGTTAGGCTTTCGCCGCCGCAATTCCGACAAGACATTGCAACCATGCCATCAGAACGCAACGTCACGTACGGGCATGCGGCCGCGTGTTGGTTCCAGGCTGATGTCCTTGTACGGCGAGGCCTGCATCGCCGCAACAAGGTCGGCGCCCGTGGGAGCAGGTGCTGCATCTGACCGCGTGTTCTCTTTCGCAGTCGTCAGCGGCGACAGCTTCAACGCCTGCATGAGCGCATCTTCAGGGTTCTGAAGGCCCCCGACCTTCATCCGCTCCCGGATGAGCGCTTCGAGTTCCGGTCTTCGAATCTCAATTGTCATCGCGGCACCCTCCTCTCTTTTATATGTTCTCATAACCTTGAGCCCTGCACGACGGACGCTTCCATCAGCTTGTATGCCGACAGTCACCCCAGCACCTCCCCTCGCTTAATCGTGGTCTGCACGACGTTCGTCCCCAGTTGATATCCCAAATCGCGATAGTCGCCGCAGTGCAGAATCAGGACGTCGGCCAGTTTGCCTATCTCGAGC
>CAYOOS010000226.1:0-6966 GCA_964405585.1 uncultured Acidobacteriaceae bacterium
GGCCGGCGTAAAGTGCCGCGGGCCCATCCGCGGCAATGTGAAGGAAGTGTTCGGGTTTTTGTCCTGGCGAAAGGTCGATGGTGCGGAAATAGGCGCCGGTGATCACCGGAGAATCAACCAGCGTGGTTAACGAGGCCGGTGCAAACTCCACCGTGTCCGCATTTCCCGAAGCCACGGGCAAGGCCGTGCCGTATTTCCATCCTGCAGGCAGTTGCAAGCTCGCTACATAGGTCAGACCGTCGGTTTTTGCTCCTTGCGGATAGAGCATGACGAGATACCAGTCCAACACCGCGATCTGTGCCGTAGATGCAGGAGTTTCACGCGATCCATTCGATGCGTCGGCCGGCGACAAATAATCCAACTCGACCTGCAGCGTATCGGCGCCGCTCGGTATCTCCAGGTGAAACGCGTACATGTCCACGTCGTCGCGCCTCCACGACACTTCTTTTCCCCCGGCCTGCATTTTCAGTCCGGTCAGATCGACGATCGGCCCTGTCGGCGCATGCTCTCCCTGAATCCATTTCGGATAGACCAGCGTGAGCGGTCCGGGTTTCACGGGAAACTCCAGCTTCGCGTGGAAAATATGTTTCGGGGCATCGCGTAAATCTACGGCAATTTTCACCGGCGCTGGCGCGGACTGGGCATGAATGCCGCCCGTCGCAAATAGCACTGCTGCGAAATAAGGAAGGAATAAACGAGAGCAGGTACGCGTAAACAAGTGGAATCCTCCAAACCCGCGAATGAGTATCGCATGAGTGGCCTGTCGGGAGCATCTTCAGGTGTTGCTCCGCGTTTTGTTACAATCACAATATGAGTACGATCACGCAGTCCTCCTCGCTTTTCTCCCGCAACCTTCGAAAAAACTATCCCGTTGCCGTGCGCGGCGAGGGCAGTTGGATTATCGCCGCCGATGGCCGCCGCTATCTGGACGCTTCCGGGCAGGCTGCGGTTGTCAGCATTGGCCACGGCGTTCCGGAGATCGGCCGTGCCATGGCGGAGCAGTCCAACAAAATCGCTTTCGCTCATACTTCGCAATTTCACTCCGAACCTGCCGAAAAATTGGCGGCTCGCGTGCTCGCCATCGCGCCAAGGAATTTTCACGATGGTGGCCGGGTTTATTTCACTTCGGGCGGCTCGGAAGCCACCGAAACCGCGATCAAGCTGGTGCGGCAGTATTTTCTGGAGCGCAAACAGAATTCGCGGTACCGCGTCGTTTCCCGCAGGCAGAGCTACCACGGAAGCACCCTCGGCGCGATGTCCGTCAGCGGCAACGTCGCGCGAAAGGCGCCGTATGCGCCCTTGATCCAGGAATGGGGTCACGTGGCGCCATGCTTCTGCTACCACTGCCCGTTTGACAAGACGTTTCCCGATTGCAATGTTGCATGCGCCGACGATCTTGATGCCTTTTTGAAAACGAACGATGCTTCCAGCGTCGCCGCGTTTATTTTTGAGCCCGTTGTCGGCGCGACTTTGGGCGCGACCGCCGCCGTGGATGGTTACACCGCGCGCATCGCCGAAATCTGCCGAAAGCACGGCATTCTGCTGATCGCGGACGAAGTCATGTGCGGCTTGGGCCGTACAGGCAAACCGTTTGCGAGCCAGCACTGGGGCCTCGAGCCGGATATCATTCTCACCGGCAAAGGCATAGCCAGCGGCTATGCGCCGCTAGCCGGAGTTCTTGTGGCGCCTCACGTCGTCGAAGCATTTGAAAAAGGCACCGGCGCTTTCATGCACGGCTTCACCTACCAGGCGCACCCGGTCGCCACGGCTGCGGGCAACGCCGTCTTCGACTATTTAGAAGCGCACAAATTGTTCGAGCGCGTGACCCCTGCGGGCGAAACGCTGCGCAAGGCACTTTCCACGCTGGAAAATCATCCGCACGTCGGCCAGGTCCGCGGCTTGGGCCTTCTCCAAGGCGTCGAATTCGTGAAGAATAAATCCACGCGCGAGCCCTTTGCGAAAGAAGAGGGCATCGCCGAAAAGATTCGCCAGGCCGCTCTGGAAAAGAATGTGCTCACCTATCCTTCGCAAGGTTGTGTGGACGGCTCGCGCGGCGACCATGTCCTGCTCGCGCCGCCCTTCATCATTACGCCGGAAGAGAGCCGCCTCATCGCGGACGCATTGCAACACGCGCTGGCAAAGGTCTTTCCTGCCTGAGCGGCTCGCGCTACTCTTCTCGTCGGGAATTCATCCTTTGTTCATTCAAACGTTTTCTGAGGAGAAGCCTTTCATGCGCCGACTTCCGCCATTCCTTGCTCTAGTTCTGCCTTTCCTTCTCATTTCGATTCCATCCTTCGCGCAGGAAAAAGCCGCAGCCAAACCGCGCGCCCGTGATCTTGGCGTGCCTTTCGATGGCACGCCCGGCCCTTTCAATGCCATCACCGATGTCGCTGGCGTAACTGTCGGTCACACCACCCTCATTTCGGGCGAAGGCAAACTCGTGGTCGGCAAGGGCCCTGTGCGCACGGGTGTGACGGCTGTTCTGCCGCAAGGAGCGCATGGGATGCAAGGCGGAGTCTTCGCCGGCTGGTTCTCGCAAAATGGCAACGGTGAAATGACCGGCACCACTTGGGTGGAAGAATCCGGCTTTCTGATCGGGCCCGTGATGATCACCAACACGCACAGCGTGGGCGTAGTGCGCGACGCGGTGATTCAGTGGATCGTGGACAACCGGCACATTAATCCCGAGGATGATTGGTGGTCGCTCCCCGTGGTAGCGGAAACCTGGGACGGCTGGCTGAACGATATCAACGGCTTTCACGTGAAGCCCGAGCACGCCTTTCACGCCATCGAATCCGCGCATGGCGGACCCGTGGAAGAGGGCGCGGTTGGCGGCGGCACGGGCATGATTTGCAACGGCTACAAGGGCGGCATTGGCACTTCGTCGCGAAAGCTTTCCGTGAAGGACGGCGGTTACACCGTTGGAGTCCTCGTCCAGTGCAATTATGGTTCGCGGCAGAACTTCCGCGTCGCGGGAATTCCCGTGGGGCGCGAAATCCCCTCCGAGGATCCCTACGCGTTCGTGCCCTCGGATGTTGCGGAACGCGGCTCCATCATTGTGATTGTCGCCACGGATGCGCCGCTGCTGCCCACACAATTGAAGCGTTTGGCTCACCGCGTGACCTTGGGTCTTGGCCGCGACGGCAGCGTTTCCGGGAACGGCTCCGGCGATATTTTCATTGCCTTCTCGACGGCAAATCCGGGAGCGGCTGCGGAGGATCACATCGTTGATCTGAAGATGTTGCCCAACGACATGCTCGATCCGGTCTTCGCCGCTACCGTGCAGGCCACCGAAGAAGCCATCATCAACGCGATGGTGGCGGCCGTTTCGATGACTGGAAGAGACAATCACCACGTCACCGCGCTGCCCCACGACCAACTGCGCGCGGTTTTGAAGAAGTACAACCGGCTGAATCCGTAAGAGGATCCTACGGCAACAAAGTGTCTTGAATATGCGGCGTGGTTATTGGTGTAGCTACAGTGCCAGCGGCGCGGTCTTCCGCGGCGGATTGAAAAACGGCAAGGGCACAATCTTCGCCGAAACGCTCTTGCGCGAGGCCTCCACCGTCAATTCCATACTGAGCGTTTGACCCAGCGTAGCGCTCTCCCGATTAACGGAAGCCAGCGCGATCATGCGCTTCAGCGTCGGCGACCACGTAGTCGATGTGGCTTTGCCCACCTGACGCCCCCCGCGATACACCGGCACGGCCACGCGTGAAGCTGTGGAAGGCACTTGCGGCGCCATGCCGATTTTTTCGTACAGCGCTTCCACTTCGTTCCAATTGACTTCCAACCCGATCAGCGAACGCGCCGGCCCGCCCTTCTTCGCTTCCAGCGCCAGCGCTTCGCGCCCCACGAAATTCTCTTTCTTCAAATCCACCAGCTTGCCCAGCCCGATTTCCGCAGGCGAATATTTCTGCTCATCAATCAAGGCGCGTTTGCTGGAAATATAATCCACCTCGATCAGAATCAGCCCGGCTTCAATGCGCGCGATGTCCAGGGCCACCATGCCCGCGGGATGAATGTCGAACGGCTTTCCTTTGGCCATCAATTCATCAAACACTTTCACGGCATTTTCCCAGTTGACCCAGATTTCATATCCCAGATCGCCCGTGTAGCCGGTGCGCGAAATGTCCACGGGAACGCCGGCAATCTTGCCATGAGCCACGCGGAAGTACTTCAGTTTGGCGATGTCCGCGTCCGCAACGGCGTGCAACAGTTTTCCGGAAGTCGGGCCCTGCAAGGCGAGTGCGGCAACTTTTTCGGAAATATCTTCAAGCTGTACATCGAGGCCAAGGGCGTTTTGCTGAAACCACCGCAGACTGGGATCGGCCGCAGTCCATCGATATTCGTTTTCGCCGAGGCGCGTAATCGTGCCGTCGTCGATCACTTTGCCGTGTGAATCGCACCAGCAGCAGTAAATCACCTGATCGATGGCCACTTTGTTGATATCGCGCGCAATGACGCGATTCACGAGTTTCGTGGCATCACGGCCGGTAACGTGGTATTTGAACAGCGGCGTGATGTCAATCAAGGCCGCGGTGCTGCGGATGGCGTTGTACTCGTGGTCGTGCGTCATTTCGTAGGCGCCGACGGTGTAATAGCCGGACCACTCTTTGAAATTCAAGCTCTCGCAGAGCGCCAGGGTTCTTTCGTGAAATGCGGTTCCGACGGGCACGTTCCCTCCGATGTTGACGCACGAAAACACTTGGAGAATCTGGCAGGGTGCCAGGCTAACTTCGGATTATAGTTTCGAGTTCATCGCCCCCGCAAGCGCCGCGTCGCGCGAAAACTGCGGCCATTCTCTTGTAAGCCACGCAGCCTCTCAGTAGAATACTTTGTTCCACGATTCATTCCGGTCCTTTCTATAGAGCGGAGCCCTACGCATGCCCCAGTCTTATGATGTGGTCGTCATTGGCGGCGGTCACAACGGTCTGGTGAACGCCGCATACCTGGCCAAAGCAGGGAAGAAGGTTCTGGTCCTCGAGCGTCGTGGCGTTCTCGGCGGCGCCGCTGTAACCGAAGAGATCTTTCCCGGCTTCAAGTTTTCCGAGCTTTCCTACGTAGTTTCCCTGCTGCGCCCCGAAATCATTCGTGAACTCGATCTTCCTCGGCATGGCCTGGAAATCCTTCCTCTCGATGGCACGTTTTCGCCGATGCTCAACGGCGATTATCTGTGGCGCGTCAACGATCACGCCAAAACGCAACGCGAAATCCGCCGCCACTCGCGGCTCGACGCCGAGGCTTATGACGAATTCTCGAAGCTGATGACGCCGATGTGCCGCTTCGTCAAGCCGCTGCTCTCCATGGTTCCCCCCGACCCGACAACGTTGAACCCGAAAGATCTGAAGCAGTTGAATTTTCTTATCCAACGCTTCCGCGAACTTTCGTCCGACGAGCGCTACACCCTGATCCAGTTGATGACCATGAGCGCGGCGGACTTCCTGGACCAGTGGTTTGAAACCGACGTGTTGAAGGCCACCATGTCCGCTTCCGGCATCATCGGCACGTTCCTGGGCATCCGCTCGCCGGGCACGGCGTACGTTCTTCTGCATCATTACATGGGCGAGATCGACGGCGCATTTCGTTCGTGGGGCTTCAGCCGTGGCGGCACCGGCGGCATTTCGCTGGCGATTGCTTCGGCCGCGCGCGAAGCGGGCGTGGAAATCCGCACGCAGGCCGCGGTAAGCAAAATTTTGGTAAAGAACGGCCGGGCAGCCGGCGTCGCATTGAAATCCGGCGAAGAGATCACTTGCAACGTGGTCTCCTCGAGCGTGGACCCGCACCTCACGTTTGAAGTCTTCATCGATCCGCACGATTTGCCTTCGGATTTCCTTGAAAGTGTGCGGCGCTACAAATTCCGCGGCTCGTCCGGCAAAGTCAATCTTGCGCTGGATGCGCTGCCGAATTTCAAGGCGCTGCCCGGCGACGGCGCGCATCTGCGCGGCGCGATTTCCATTTCGCCGAAGATGGAGTACATGGAACGCGCATACGACGATGCCAAATACGGACATTTTTCGCGCCGGCCTTATGTGGATATGGTGATTCCAAGCCTCACCGATCCCACTGTGGCGCCGTCGGGCAAACACGTGCTCTCCTGCTTTGTGCAATACGCGCCTTACAAACTCGCCGAAGGCACGTGGGACGATCACAGGGAAGCCTTCGGCAAAAACGTGATTGATACCATCGCCGAGCACGCGCCCAACATTCGCGACATCATCATCGGCAAGCAGTTCCTGACGCCGCTGGATATGGAGCGCGAATTCGGCCTGACGCAAGGCAACATTTTCCAGGGTGAGCTTTCGCTCGAGCAACTCTTCTTCCTGCGGCCGGTGCCGGGTTGGGCGTATTACCGCACGCCGGTCGACAATCTTTATATGTGCGGTTCCGCGACGCATCCCGGCGGCGGCATCATGGCCGCCAACGGACGCATCGCCAGCCAGGTCATCCTGAAAGAATGGAAGAAGGCGGCGAACTGACCATGCCCATCGGACAGAAAGTAGTTCTTGTTGGCGGTGGCCACAACGCGCTGATCACCGCGTATTACCTGGCAAAGGGCGGATTCAAACCGGTGGTGTTGGAGCGCCGCGAAATCGTGGGCGGCGGCGCGGTCACCGAGGAGTTTCATCCCGGATTCAGAGCTTCGACGTTGGCGCACACATTGGGACCGCTTCGCGAGGACATCGCGCGTGATCTGCGGCTCGAAAGTTTCAACTTCGGCATCTTTCATCCCGACCCGCGTATGGTTGCTCTGGGGCTGGATGGCAAGGCCATCGTGTTCTTCAACGATGCTGCCAAGACTGCCGGCGGCATCACGCGCATTTCGGCGAAGGATGGCTCTCGCTACACCGAATTTGCCGAAGCCCTGGATGAACTCTCCGGCGTACTCCTGCAAATCGCATCGATTACGCCACCGGCCATTGATAATCCCACGCCGCTGGATTATTGGAACCTGCTGCAAACGGG
>CAYOOS010000227.1:0-1136 GCA_964405585.1 uncultured Acidobacteriaceae bacterium
ACGGCTTACGACTGGCCTCTTGGCGCCGCCATTTCCGTCTGTATTTTCACCCTGACCGTCGGTCTTCTTTTCCTCACTGAGCGCCTGGAAAAAAGGTGGGCGTTCCGATGAGTCGCGCCGCCAATCATTCCAGCCGCGCTCCCGTGTTGGGAATTTACTCGCTGCTGGTCTTCGCCTTCCTCTATCTCCCCATCGTCGTCCTGATCGGCTACTCCTTTAATCGCGAGGGTGTCGGCGGCTTTCCACCCAAGCACTTCACCCTGGCCTGGTACCGGCAACTCTTCGCCGATGGCGCAATCTGGGATTCCGTGTTGAACAGCCTGCTGGTTGCCGCCGGCGCCGTGGTTCTATCCTTAACTCTTGGCCTATTGGCGGCGCTGGCACTGGACCGCGCCGATTTCCCCGGCAAGACGATCTTCCGGCGCCTCGTGCTTCTCCCCCTTATTCTTCCCGGCATCATCACAGGCCTTTCCCTGCTTATGTTTGCCGTGCTCGCCGGCTTGCAATTGAGCCTCCTCACTGTGTTCCTGGGCCACGGCACGGCGCTCATCTCTGTTGCTACGACCGAACTCTTTGCCGGGCTGCAGAAGATGGACCGCGCACAGGAGGAAGCTTCGTTGGATCTTGGCGCCACGCCTCTTCAGACATTTTGGCGCGTTACACTCCCCAATCTGAAGCTCTCACTCGTCGCCGCAGCCCTGCTGATCTTCACGCTCTCCATGGATGAAATCGCTGTCACTTTTTTTCTAATTGGCCGCGATACCACGCTTCCGCTGGAAATCTGGGCGCGTCTTCGCCGCGGCATCACTCCCGAAATCAACGCGATTTCCACGCTTATATTCGCGATTTCGGTCATTTTGATCTTGATCTGGTATCAAATCCGCACGCGCACTATCGGCAAAGAACCGGAAGAATTGCTGGAGAGGCCTTAGGAGGATTCACTCGAATGTCTCAAACACGACGTGACTTCATCAAATATGTTGTAGCCGGATCCATTGCTTCCGGATGTCCCATCAATAATGCACTTGTGGCCGAGCCTTCCAGCCCCGTGCCATCTCCGTTTGTTGAGGGCGAGCATTTCGCCACATGCCACCAAGTCCGCGATGGCCATTCCTTCCCCAAGCCCGACGCCACTC
>CAYOOS010000227.1:1146-6964 GCA_964405585.1 uncultured Acidobacteriaceae bacterium
AAGTGGATATCGTCATCATTGGTGGCGGCGTCGCTGGTCTCTCCGCCGCCTATTTCCTGCGCGGCAAGGATTGGCTGCTGCTGGAAAAGGAAGATCACTTTGGTGGAAATGCCTACCAGGAAGAGTACGAAGGTCAGGCGTTCGCCACGGGTTCCGCTTACGGCTACCGCGATGATGACGGCGACAAGCTTGCCAAGGAAATTGGACTGGAATTGCCGCTCGTGGCCATGCCCGACCCTCTCCTCGACAATGGCAAGTATGCCCCCGATATTTGGCGCTCTGGCCTTGGCGATCTTCCCTACACCAAGGACGTTCTCGCCAGTTTCCGCAGATTCCGCGACGACATGATGAAGATTGACGCGAAGAAGCGCATGTTGGAGCTCGATCAGGAACCGTTCTCAAAATACACCAACGCCTACGCGCCTGAAGTCGGCAAATTGTGGGACGCCTATGGCCCTTCCAATTGGGGCGCCTTCACAGAAGATACCTCCGCCTTAATTGGCATCCTCGACGCCCGCTACTGTATCGAAGGTCTCGACGATCAACGTGTGATTCTGCCGGGCGGACTCGGCTGCATCACCCATAAGCTCGTCGAAACTTTGAAGCCGCAGTATGCGGAACGCCTGCTCAGCGATGCCACAGTCGTTGCTGTCGTTCCGGATAAGGACGAAGTCCGCATCACTTACGTGCATGGAGACAAAGTCATCACTGTGGCCGCCAAGGTCGTGGTGATGTGCGCCGCAAAATACATTGCTGCGCGCATCGTTGCCGGCCTTCCCAACGACCAGAAGCAGGCCATGCACCGCATGCGCTACGCCCCCTACCCCATGATCAATATGATTTTTGACAAGCCTGTTTACCGCAAGGGTTACGACAACTGGTGCCCGGGCAAAGCCTTCACCGATTTTATCGTTGCGGATTGGACAATTCGCAACAATCCCGGCTATCACCCGAAATACAACATTCTCACCTTCTACACGCCGCTGCGCGAGTCCGAACGTGCCATTCTGTTGGATGAAGAGGACTGCAAGACTCTCGCAGGCAAGGTGCTCAAGGATTTTCAGGGCGTTCTCCCCGAGTTTAATGTCGATCCGATTGAAATCCGTATCTATCGCCGGGGCCATCCCATGTTCATGGCCGTTCCCGGCCAGTACACCAGGAATCGCATGATTGCTTCCCGGCCGATGGAGCGCATCTTCTTCGGCAATTCCGATTCCGGCGGACCCGAATCGCTCACCAGCGAGGCCGTACGCCTTTCTCGCGCCGCCGCCGAATGGGCGGAACTCGTCCTTGCGGGCAAACCCGGTGCCGCCGATCTGGCGCACAAAGCCTTGACCGACGTGGTTCTCTAGCGGGATCCTGCCGGGGAGCACGGGCCGCCACCTAAGGGGCATTATTGCGATGCCTTCGGGGCTAACCGATGCTGTGGATCGCCACTTGGAAACATATCAGCGGAGTTCACTCCGGTAAGGTAGAATAGGCGCCGGACCGGCCCATGAGCACGACTCCCACAGCGATCGCTACGACCAGCGACGGCAATCTGTTCCACCGCGTCAAGGCGTTTTTTGGCGTGGCGCTCTTCCTGATCATTCACCGCTCGCCCAGACTGCTCCAGCTTCACCGCAATGAGAAATCCTGGACCTTGTTTCGCATCGCCCTGGCTTGTTTCGGAGCGGCTCTGGTTGTGCTGCCCCTGGGATTGTGGAATGGCTGGATTACCGCCATTTTTGGTTTGTTTCTGTTTGTCGTGGCCATCTTGCTTCCCCCGGCCGAGCTCGAATCCGGCACCGACCGCAAGGCACGCGAGCTTGGCGCTCAGACCGTCGTGAGTGGGGGCGAGTATCAGGCCGGAAACGCTCTGGCGGTGGAAGTTCGCTTGTTCATTTCACGGACGCATATCTGGGCCCTAGACTCCCATTTCGACCCGCTTCTCGTGGTGCCCACACCCGATATCTCCGGCTTGCGCGTTGAAGGGCGGGATCCGCGCTGGCTTCTGCAAATTCGTTGGGCCGATCACAAGGCGGAATTCACATACTCCAGCTTCTTCGCCGAGCGTCTTGCGCTCCTGGCCGAACAATCCATCCTTGCCGCTATGCCTCAGGAGTTACCTGCCACCCCGAAACGGCGCGCCGTCAGCGCGGGATGACCACAGGAAATTCTTCACAGCAATCTCCGTGGGACCTCGAAATATGTGTCAAAATAGAGGTATGGCACGTGGTTGGGAAAGTAAAGACATTGAATCCCAGGTGGAAGCGAAAAAATCTGTGACAGACTCCCAAGGTAGAGGCCCCAAGAGCGTCGAGCAAATCCGCCGCGAGCAGGAACGCCGGGACTTGCAGCTCTCTCGTACACGAATCACAAACGATCTCCAGACCGCCACAAATCCAAATCACCGCAAGTCTCTGGAAGCCGCTCTGGCTTTCCTGGACAAGAAGATCGCCGAATTGAATTAGCTTGTTCCTGGGAAGCTGCACTCGTACCCACGCTTTGTGCTGCGGGGAACCTCAGTCTGTGAAAACGACGCCGACGGCCGTGGTTCCGCGTTCGACGCCCTCTTCCAGCCGCACCACGTAGCCGCGTAACCGCATCTCCTGTACTCCCTCGGCCCCGGGTGTTTCCATGGTGACTTGGAGTTCAGACTGGATGCGCGGGCTGTGCTTCAGGGAAATCAGGGCGCCCTGAAGAGAAAGGTCCCGCACGATGGTCTCTTCCTCGAATTTTTGGCCATCCGCGGTCACGCCACTCACGCAGGCTCGGAATTGCGCTTCTCTGCGCAACGCCGTACGCGAACCCGGCATGTGTGCCTGCACCGGTTCACCCGCTGCTCCCAGCGTGATCACCATCCCCTCGCTCGCCGCAAAGACGGAGTCGAATTCGCCGCGTGCGTCGCGGAGTATCTCGTCAACGATGCGGTCTGTGGAATCCGGGTCGTGATGAAACAGAACCAGCGTCTTGGCACTCACCTCGCGCGCCACGTTCACTCCCTCGCGCCAAGATGAATGGCCCCATCCTTTACGCGTGCTGTCCAACTGCGTGGGAGTGAATTGCGCGTCATTAATAAAGATGTCCGCATCCACGGCCAACTCACGCAAGCTCTGATCCAGCTCTTTGTTACCGGGCTCGTTGTCCGTGGCGTAGGCCACGATTCCCGCGGGAGTCTCGATCCGGAATCCCAAGCAGCCCTGGGGATGGTTCAACCACCGCGCGGTCACTTTGTTATTGCCAACTTTGAAGCTTTCTCCACCGCCCACTTCGCGGAATTTCCGACGCGCGCTCATGGCTGAAAAATCCACAGGGAAATAAGGCAGAGCCATTTGCGCTTCAAACACCTGTTTCAGGGAATCCCGGCCAAGGAACTTCGAGCGGAAACTGTAGAACTGGAATTGATTCTTCTCCACATAGAGTGGCGCAAAAAAAGGCAGACCCTGAATGTGGTCCCAATGGTAGTGCGTGACAAAAATATGTGTTTCCGCGGAAGCCGCGTCTTTCCCAGCCGCCCAACGGCTCCCCAGCATGCGCAATCCGGTCCCGCAATCCAGAATGAATTGCGTGCCATCAGGCGCGATCAATTCCAGGCACGGTGTATTCCCGCCGTAGCGCCACGTTGCCGGATCGACGGTCGGCGTGGAACCCCGAACACCCCAAAAACTCAATTTGGCGATAGGACTGGTCATCTCCGCCGGCGCTGCAACCCGGTGCCCCCGTTTTGGACTTCTCTTTGCTCCTGGTTCCTAGCCATTTCTGATAGTGGCAGTGATGGGTAGGGGCGTCAACGAAATCGCGGGTGTGTGTTGTCATACTTCCCAATAACGAGCAATTCCCAGGGGCTGCACTTCCCCTGCGAAGCTCGTAGAATAAAGGAGATGCACGTCCACGAATCGCACCACGAGCATGAACACGGTCACGAGCACGGTCATCCTCATGGCCACGATCATGCCCATCCACCCATGCGTCCATCCGTCCTGGCTTGGGCCATGGTGGCCACTCTTGGCCTGGTCGTGGCGGAAGTGTTCGGCGGCATCCTGGGACATTCCGTCGCCTTGCTGAACGACGCCGTCCATAATCTTTCGGATGTTCCCGCGCTGGGAATTTCGTGGCTGGCTATGCGGTGGGCGGAGCGCCCGGCCGATTCAGAAAGAACCTATGGCTATCACCGCGCCGGCACCCTTGCGGCGTTCACTAATGCAGTTTTCCTCGTGGTGCTTTCCTTGTGGCTGGGCTACGAAGCGATTCAACGCTTGCGTGCTCCAGTGGAGGTTGTCGAGAGCTGGATGATTTGGACCTCCCTTGCGGCTCTTTTGGTGAACGGTGGCATTACGCTGGCGCTGGTTCGCGGTCACGCTGACCTGAATCTTCGCACCATCCTGGTGCACAACTTTGGGGATGCTCTCTCTAACATCGCCATCATCGTTGGAGCGGTTATCATGGGCTACACCAACGCCCCTTGGATCGATCCTCTTTTGGGCCTCGCCATCGGCCTGCTCGTGCTGTACTCGTCCTTCGGGATCTTGCGCGAGTCCTCGCACATTCTTTTGGAAGGCCGACCACGCGAGGTGCGGATCGAGGAGGTCGCTCGCGCCATCCTGACCCTGGAGCTAGTGCAAGAAGTCCATGATATGCACATCTGGTCGCTCGGCGGCGGCCACAATGCGATGAGCTGCCACGCGCGAATCCCAGACATGCACATGGACAAATGTGAAAAGATTCTCGCCGCCATTCAGAAGAAAGTGGCGGATGATTTCGGGATTGAGCACACCACGGTTCAACTGGAGCGCGCGGGATTGCCTGCGGTTTCAGGCTATGTGATGCCGCAACCTCTACGTAGAGGCTGACTCAAGGCCGCCGCCGGCACGTTTAAAGAAAAAACCTCAGGAAGGAAGGCGCGGAGACAATCCGCGCTGTTCGTTGAATTGTTGCGTCGCCGCCAGATCCAGGCTCGCCAGGGGCACGCTTCTCCGTAAACCGTCCTGGGTGACGTAGCGAAGATCCGTGCTATCGAAAGTGAACGCGACGGCAAAGAAAACCGTGCCGTCCCGCCGCACAAAAACATATTCGGAATCCGGCTCCGTCGGCGCACTCGAATGCGCATGCGACCACAACGGTAACGCTTCCGGACGTGCTGCGGTATCTTCCGCCGATTGCTCAACTTCCGCCTGCGTGCTCTCCGCTGCGGGCTCTGCTGTTGCGCCGTTGTCCAGGTAGACCGGGTACGGAATGTAAATTCCGCCTCCTACAAAGGGCACTACGTCTCCACCAAAGAGGTACCGGCCGGCACTGGGATGAACCGCCACATAATGCGCGTAATCAAAACCGAGTCCTGGAACACCCAAGTCATCGTCGGCGATCGGCGCGCCGGTGAAAATGGTAGTGGACGGAACGGGTTGCGGCTTCCCCGTCACCTTTGACGAGGAAGTTGGGCGCGCTGCGCCACGAGGGGAAGACGAGAGAATTCTGTGGCCGCTGGCGACTGAATGCGAACCAGCATGGGTACTTGCCACGCTCCCTACTGGCGCCGGATGCGAAGCGGGTGCCACCAGAACGCTTGCGACAGGATGTGCCGTCATAGGAGGCACCGCCGGAGCTCCGGCGCGCTGGGCGTGTACAAGAATCGGTGTGAAGAAAAGAACCAGGACTAAAGGAAGTGATTGACGCATGATCTCACCCTGAATCCCTGCTGGCTTACCCCTGCACCATATTAGACGCATGCTTGATTTACAATGTTACCTGAGTTTGTCGGGCCTGCCCCTGGCGGACCCTGGGCGCTGTGCTCGTTCAGAATGATTGGTGACACTCGGTAGAGTGTCAGGATGAAAACCAT